>CAZGMW010000226.1:0-3720 GCA_964526895.1 uncultured Planococcus sp.
CTCAGCGGTTTTCTTATCACTTTTTATTGCCATCTACAACCAAATCAAGTTTTCCGGTTTTTGGATCGATTACCAAACCGTGAATCGGCACTTCAATATCCATCAACGGATGGTTGCGCACCATGTTTACGCTATGACGCACACTTTCTGTCACATCATCAAAGCCGCGCAGCCATTCATCCAGATTGACTCCGGAATAACGCATCATCTCAATTGTTTCTTCTGTCACGCCTCTAGTTTTCATTTTTTCAAGGATTTTATCCGGCTGGATAGCTGACATTCCGCAATCATGATGGCCGATTATATAGACTTCGTCAGCATTCAGCTCGTAGATAGCCACAATCAGGCTGCGCATAATGCCGCCAAAAGGATGATTAATGACTGCACCGGCAGATTTAACGATTTTCACATCACCGTTTTTTAAATTCATGGATTTTGGCAGCAGTTCAAATAAGCGCGTATCCATACAAGTCAATATGACCATTTTTTTGTTGGGGAATTTGGTAGTGATGAATTGCTCGTATTTTTCTTCTTCGACGAAATTTTTGTTATACTCCAAAATTTCATTCAGCATTGACATATTTTCCACTCCTTCTTTAATGGCTGGTTCAAGTTGAACAAAAGAATATTCTTTTGCATGCTGCCTTACCGTATAGGCTGAGCTGGGCAAATATTTGGCGGAACATTGAGTTTAAAGGGTTTTGCTCAACTTCTATATTCCATTTTAATCGAAATAGCTGCTGATTACTAATTTCATTCCATGACAGAAAAAAACCGGAAGCTTATTGCTTCCGGGAATTTTTATTTTGAAATTTTATCCAGTTTATTCATCATGCCAAGTGAACGGCCAGTACCGATAGCGACGGATTCAAGAGGCATAGGCGCCATATGGACAGGCACTGATATTTCTTTTGTCAGCCACGGCTGCATGCCTTTCAGCAAAGCGCCGCCACCGGTGATGACAACACCCTGGTCGACAATGTCGCCGGACAATTCAGCCGGACAGTTTTCAAGCGTTGCGCGGATGCATTCAAGAATTGCCAGTAACGGTTCCTTCAGCGTTTCCTGAATCTCTGTCGATGTCAGTGTGACTGTTTTCGGCAGACCGGTCATGATATCCCGGCCCCGGATTTCCATTGTTTCAGCTTTATGTGGAATGAGTGCGTATCCTATTTCCATTTTGATGTTTTCTGCAGTACGTTCCCCGATCAGTACATTATAATGCTTGCGCACATATTGGATAATGTCTTCATCCATGCGGTCGCCGCCGATTTTCACGGTATTGGAAGACACTACGCCCCCAAATGAAATGATGCCTACTTCAGTTGTGCCTCCACCGATATCCACAATAACACTTGCAATCGGTTCGCTTACTGGAAGGTCGGCACCGATTGCAGCTGCCACAGGTTCTTCGATCAAGTGAACACTTTTTGCGCCGCTTTGTTTGACGGCATCATGGATGGCACGGCGTTCTACGGATGTAGCGCCGGATGGGGTGCAGATCATGACATTCGGTTTCCGATAAGCAGCTCCAAGTTGCTTTGCCGCTTTTTGCATGACCATTTTCAATAAATCTGTGGTAACGTCGAAATCTGCGATTACGCCGTCTTTAAGTGGCCGCACCACCCGTATGGATGATGGGGTTTTTCCGATCATCGCTTTGGCTTCTTCGCCAATTGCGATGACTTTACCGGTTTTTGTATTTAATGCCACTACGGATGGTTCATTTAATATAATTCCTTTTGATTTCGTATAAACAAGTATATTCGCTGTGCCTAAGTCAATGCCGATATCCGATGAAGAAAACATGCTGAACTCCTCCTATATATAAAACAATTCCAGTATGAATTTTAACATGTCAAAATTCACACGTTTTTCAGCATGCAGCAAATTGCAATATAAGAGAGGTCTATTGGCTTGTCCAGTTAACCTTTTGTAGGTAGTTCGTTTTATTATGTAATCACTGTGCAAAAGAAATGTTGTTGAAATGTAATCTTTCAGTTATTTTAAACAAACAAAAAAAGCAGGCTTTTAGAGTAAAAGCCTGCTTTTGAACGTTTATTTAAAATTTGCGTTCCGGATGTGGATCCACATGTTCTGCGTCATGGGTATGCAATTCTTTCCCCAGAAAATGAAGCAATGTGAAGAAAAACATGAAGATTACAGCCATGAAGCCCAACACAGTTATAATTCCTTCCAACATAATAAAAACTCCTTTCTCGACTATGATTATCTTATTTTAGTATACATGATAATCGAAAAAATATTAAGTGTCGAATTAATGAGTTTTAAAATGCCCAGTTGCCGTTTCTGAAAATGGGTTCCCGTGTACCGTCTTCCAGTATGCCGTCTATGTCCATGGTTTCAGAACCGACCATGAAATCGACATGCGTAATGCTTTGATTCAGGCCGTGTTGGAGCAATTCTTCAGAAGACATTTTCTTGCCGCCTTCCAGACAAAAAGCGTAAGCGCTTCCGATAGCGAAATGATTGGATGCATTCTCATCAAATAATGTGTTGTAAAAGAGAATATTAGAAGCTGAAATCGGTGATTCATGAGGCACTAGAGCCACTTCCCCGAGGTGATGTGAACCTTCGTCTGTAGCCACCAATTGCTTTAATACATCTTCACCCTGTTTTGCACTGACTTCAGTAATGCGGCCATTTTCAAATGTTATTTTGAAATCATCAATAATATTGCCGCCATAACTCAAAGGTTTAGTGCTTGAAACATAGCCGTTGACCCCATCTTTTTGGGGAACAGTGAATACTTCTTCGGTCGGCATATTTGCCATAAAAGCATCGCCTTTTTCATTGATCGATCCGGCTCCACACCATAAATGGCCTTTTGGCAATGCAACTTCCAAATCAGTTGCAGGAGAAGTGTAATGTAGTTTCGTATACTTCTTATCATTCAAGTAATCCACTTTTGTGTGCAGTAACTCGTCATGTTCTTTCCAGGCTTCGATCGGCTGGTCCAAATCTGCGCGGACCGCTTTGAAGATAGCTTCCCACAAAGCTTCGATTTGCTGTTCTTCCGGTACCTCAGGGAAAACTTTTGCTGCCCATGCTTTTGAAGGGGCGGCAAGAACCGTCCAGCTGATTTTATCGGATTGGACGTATTGGCGGTATTTATTGAGTGCCTGTCCTGTTGCTTTTTGTGAAGCGGCGATGCGTTTCGAATCGATCCCTTTAAGAAGATCCGGACTTTGGGAAACGATGCTTATGAATGCCGCACCTTGTTCTGCCAATTGTTCGCGCTCCTGGACTTTCCATGACGGAAACTCTGAGAAAGAATCTTCAGGCGCCATTTCAAAGCGCATTCTTGAAACTTCATCATCATTCCAGTCAACAAAAACTTGTTTTGCACCAGTTTCATAAGCTTTTTTTACAATCAGGCGCACAAGTGGTGCTGCCTCCAATGAAGCGGCTATGTATAATTGTTGGTTTGGTTGGATATTAACTCCGACCTTTACCGCCAATTCAGCATAACGGGTTAACTTTTCATTTAATGATGTCAATTGAATCTCTCCTCTCATCTCTACTATAGTATCAATTTTCAGTCATAGTCTGCAATCCCTGCCGTTTAAATATGCCTATTATTCTGAAATTCCCTGCAGATTTTTAAGTTTCAGTAATTATGGGATGAGGAGAAGTGGATATTTACAAGGCAGACAAACCCTTTGGTTTGAGGTTTCTGCAACAGGCATTTGAGGAATA
>CAZGMW010000227.1:0-3712 GCA_964526895.1 uncultured Planococcus sp.
CTCGATTCCGATGTTCAAAAATGTCCATCAGCGTTATTTCATCAAACGCGAACCAAATCCGGTCGGCCAAAGCTTTAAGCGCCTCGGCAAAACCTTAAAAGAAATCCGGCAATACCGCGCTATCGTGTTGTTTCTAATTGCCTATTTCTTCTATATTGACGGAGTTGGAACCATCATTGCCATGTCCACGGCTTATGGTACGGATTTGGGACTTTCTTCGACAAACCTGTTGATTGTCCTTTTCGCAACACAGGTTGTCGCTGCTCCGTTTGCGCTCCTGTACGGGCGGCTTGCTGACCGTTTCACCGGCAAAAGGATGCTTTACGTCGGTATTTGTGTTTACATCGTCGTCTGTATCTACGCCATGTTCATGGAAACAATCGGCGACTTCTGGGTGCTCGCTATGCTCGTGGCTTCCAGCCAGGGCGGCATCCAGGCATTGAGCCGGTCGTATTTCGGCAAGCTCGTGCCAAAAGAAAATTCCAATGAGTTTTTCGGTTTCTATAACATATTCGGCAAGTTCGCAGCCATACTGGGACCAATTTTAGTTGCCGTTACGGCACAATTGACTGGCGATTCCCGATTCGGAGTCTTCAGCCTGGTCATTCTTTTCATCATCGGCCTGATCGTGCTGTCGCGTGTACCGGAACCGGTTTCCCACGATTCGGTTGATGACGCTGCTTTGGAATCATAAAATTATAATGCATCTTCCCATTACGGGAGGTGCATTTTTTTATGGTGCAAATTTTATTTTTGGCGCTTATACGGTGTTCAAATTTTTATTTTAAATGAAAGTATGGGCATGGGCTGAGCTTAATGATATGTTCAAATCAAAAACGAGGGATGCCGGTGATCTGGAAAGAACGTGAGGAGTCGCGAAATAAAGAAGAGTTGGAAGTGCTGTTACGGCGTTTGCCAAAACGGCATGCAGAGTACGGGCAAGTCGAGAAGGATTATTACGTGGAAGTTGCCGGGCAAGCCGGCGAAGAACGTTTCGACCATTATTACGCGGCGAGCCGAGTGACGTTTCCGCATCTGATGCTGCATAACGTCAGATTGAGATCGTTCCGCGAATTCCAAATGGATTCCGTGATGATTACCCGGTGGGGCGTCTTTGTTTTCGAAGTGAAGAATATGAATGGCCGCATGCTCTTCAACAGCCATCCTGTTCAGATGCTGCAGATGCGGGAGAATGGAACGGTTATCGGGCGCAGGTCGCCGATTGAACAAATGGCTGACAATGAATGGCTGCTGGAAGAGTGGCTGAGAGAGCGGGACACTCTGTTCCCTTTGAGATCTGTGCTGGTCTTGTCCTATTCCAAACAAATCGCTGAAAATGTTCCGGCGTCACAGCCCATCATCTTTTCACACCAGCTCCCCCGGTTTCTTCACACGCTGCCGGTGGAGAAAGCTGTTTTTACCCTGGCTGAAATGAAGGAGCTGGGCGATATGATGATAGCATCATTGGTCCATTTCAACCGGAAGCCAATTTGTGAAAATGCAAAATATCCAATCGAAGTGATGCGCCGCGGCGTTTGGTGTGCAGCTTGCGACCGGATAGGCATGGTGCGACGCTATGGCAATTGGGCGTGCCCGGGCTGTGGCGTTTTGGATAAAAACGCTCACGTCCGCACGATCCGCGATTGGATTCTGCTGACGGGCGAACCCATGACGAACCGGTTGGGGCGGGAGATTTTGTGTGTGGATGATCGACGGTTAGTAACACGATTGTTAGGAGCTATGGATTTGAATAAAAATGGCTCTTTCAAAGATTCCAGTTACCGATTATAAGCTATTTTCGTCTCATTAAAATGGAGTTGGGCGTATTATGGATGGAGTTGGGCGTATTTCCCTCGAAGTTGGGCGTATTGTTGGGAAAGTTGGGCGTATTCACACTAAAGTTGGGCGTAAATCAAAATTCATTAGATTCCGACCCAATTCAATAAAAAACCGGCGACCCCCTTAGGAGTCGCCGGCTGCAGTATTATTTATTCTTGTTTTTGTCGTTAGACTGGATGTTGACTTTGCCGCTGTCATCTTTTTTAACAGTCGAGCTGCCGAATTCAACGACTTCGATGCCGCCGCTTTCCTTCTTCTCTTCTTTTTCAGCTTTCTTCTCTTCTTTTTCTGCTTGCTTCACAGCTTTTTCGTGTTCTTTTTCTGCTTTTTCTTCTTCTTTGATTGATTTTTCAACAGCTTTTTGCTGTTTTTTCAACTCTTTATCTTCTTTCTTCTCTTCACGCTTCGCCTTTAACTCATCAGCTTTGTCTTTTGCTTTTTCAGTCACGCCACTAGTCTTTTCTTTGACTTGGCTGATTTTTTCTTTCACTTGATCAAGTTTGCCGCCACCTGAATTTTCATCAGATTTTGCTTCTTTCTTTTCTTTCATTTCTGCAGCTTTGTCTTTGACTGTCTGCTGCAATTCCTTGCCGCTCTTCGGTGCCAGCATCAATCCTGCAGCTGCACCAATCAAAGCGCCTGTTGCCGCTCCGGCGATAAATCCACCGCCGCCGCCTGATTTATTGTCAGATACAATTGGTGAAGGCGGCATAATTTTACCGCTGCGCACAAGACGCTCTTCAACTTCTTCAATAATTTCGAACAACGTGCGGCCTTTCGCTTCCACCAAAGGTACATTCATATGGAAATCAGCAAAATCTTCTTTGTCGCGGACAACGACACAATCGTAGCTCGTGGCGTCTGTCTTATTCTCAAGCATTGCTGCTTTGTACCCCTTTTTTGTTAATGCCTGCTGTACGGACGTAAACGGTTCTTCAACTGCTATTTTCACCATCAATATCACTGCTCCTTTTCAAAATAATGTATAGTACTTTATCTTCCCTAATGAAAACGACTTAAACACTTAACTTCTAATCTGACTGAAAATTTTAAAAGGATTGTATCTTTTTCCTTATTAAAAATAAAAACCGCCCCTCTTTAAATAGGGGCGATGAATGGAAACATTCTTATATAATTTGTCCAGTTGTCTGCAATTCTGCAGCTTTTAAACGTTCTCCTGATTCCATATCGAAGAAATGTACATGCGACATGTCAAAAGCAAGAGTCGCAGTGTGTCCAGCTTCAATCAGTGTATCGGCATCGACACGCGCAACGAATTCCTGGTTCGCATAAACCGCATAAAGGATGGTTTCTGCTCCCGTCAATTCAGACACTGTAACTTCAGCTTCAAACTCACTCGCCGGCACACCACTGAGATCTTCATTATTCACATGTATATGTTCCGGGCGAATACCAAGCGCAATCGGCTTTCCGTCATAGCCCAAGTCTTTCAATAGAGCTGCAGTTTCAGACGGTATGGCGATCGATTTATCATCGACCAGAAAATTACTGCCTGAAACTTTTCCTTCAAAGAAGTTCATGGCGGGAGATCCGATAAAGCCGCCGACAAATCGGTTGGCAGGAAAATCGTACACTTCTTTCGGTGTGCCTACCTGCTGAATGACACCGTCTTTCAAAATGACAATCCGTGTCGCCATCGTCATGGCTTCTGTCTGATCATGCGTTACATAGATTGTGGTCGTTTTGAGGCGCTGGTGCAATTTTGCGATTTCTGCGCGCATCTGCACACGCAATTTTGCGTCCAGGTTTGATAAAGGTTCATCCATCAGGAACACTTTGGCATCCCGCACGATTGCGCGGCCAAGTGCGACACGTTGGCGCTGTCCGCCTGACAATGCTTTAGGTTTTCGGT
>CAZGMW010000228.1:0-3706 GCA_964526895.1 uncultured Planococcus sp.
CGCTGGGCACCCACAAAAGGTCGTTACCGCGCAAGCGGTAGCGGCCTTTTTTGTCATAAGCATTGATTTTATTGTGATTATCGAATTTAAGCCTACTCTGTAAAGTCAGTATAAGGAATTTTACTCCAATCCACTGTTCAAGTTCGTTATAATGAAATGAATAAGAAAGATGTGAGGATGGACAATATGACGCAGCGACGCCCTTTAGTAGAAGCGTTAAGGAATTTTCAGCAACAGAGCCCTGTTTCGTTTCACGTTCCTGGGCATAAACACGGAGAATTATCAGGCTTGCCGAATGAGATTCGTTCGGCTTTAAAATATGATCAAACAGAATTGAACGGCTTGGATGATTTGCATTATCCGGATAGCGCAATCAAAGAAGCCGAAGAATTATTGTCCGAGGCTTATGGAGCTGAAAGGAGTTTCTTTTTGGTGAATGGATCCACCAGTGGAAATTTGGCGATGATCCATGCCGTATGCAAAGAAGGCGACTGTGTTTTGGTACAGAGAAATGCCCATAAATCAATTTTCCATGCACTGGAACTGGCTAAATTGCGGCCCGTATATCTGGCACCGGAATGGGGCGTGGAATCAGAAAGTGCTGAAGGTGTATCGCTGAACACTTTGAAGAACGCGCTCAGGCAATATCCGGAAGCAAAGGCGTTGATCTTGACCTATCCCAATTATTACGGAATGGCTGGAGCTGAAATAAAAGAGATGATAAGTTACAGCCATCAATTCAATATTCCAGTGTTGGTCGATGAAGCGCATGGGGCCCATTTGCTGGCTGGATATCCATTTCCGCAGTCGGCGTTGGTATATGGTGCTGATGCTGTTGTGCAATCGGCCCATAAGACGTTGCCGGCGATGACGATGGGATCTTTCCTCCATATACAGGGAGAACGTGTCGATCAGGGGAGAATCAATAAATATCTTAGGATGTTCCAATCCAGCAGCCCTTCATACTTGATCATGGCTTCGCTCGATGATGCAAGAGCGTATATCCATACTTACTCTAGCCCTGATATGCAGTATTTCGAAGAGAAGCGGAAGCTTTTCATCGACAGTCTCAAGACAATTAAGGGTTTAGAACTCTTTGAAGCGGACGATCCGTTGAAAATCATGTTACGGGTAAAGGGCTATAACGGATTCAGGATTCAGGAAAAACTTGAAGAAAAAGATGTTTATACCGAAATGGCGGATTCCCGGCAAGTGCTGCTGGTATTGCCATTATTGAAGCAAGCATATAGCTATCCATTTGCAGAAATTCGAAGCCGGATCAGAGAAGCAGTTCAAATGCTGCGTAAAGAGCAAGCAGATAAGAAACTGCCGATCCCTCCGCATGAGCCAATTTCAATCAGCGAGCCCGAAATTTCATACGAGGCAATTGACATGGCTGATTCGGAATGGATTTCCTATACAAAAGCGATGGGGCGCCATTCAGCAGCAATGCTAACTCCTTATCCTCCGGGCATTCCATTAGTATTGCCTGGGGAGTTATGGACTCAATCAAAATTGGAGCAATTAATGGATCATCTAGCGGCTGGAGCTATAATTCAAGGTGAACATAAATTGGCTGAAAAGCAACTGTCTGTCATTCAGGATGGAGGAAATGAATAATGAACAAACCAGGATATTTTATTACGATTGAAGGGCCTGAAGGAGCGGGCAAGACAACGGCTATTGAGCAGTTGATGAAGCAGCTGCAGCCATTAGGCATCGATGCCGTCTTAACTCGTGAACCGGGAGGTATTGAGATTGCTGAAAAGATCCGTGAAGTAATTTTAAATAAAAATCACACTGCCATGGATGGACGCACTGAAGCACTTCTTTATGCGGCAGCCCGGCGCCAGCATTTGGTAGAGAAAGTACTGCCAGCGCTGCAGCAGGGAAAAGTGGTGCTATGTGACCGCTTTATCGACAGTTCACTTGCCTACCAGGGGCATGCGCGAGGTCTTGGCATTGATGAAGTTCTTTCAATCAATGAATTTGCGATACAGGATACATGGCCTGATCTGACTTTATTATTTGATGTTTCACCCGAAATTGGTCTGCAAAGAATTGCGGCAAACAGCGGAAGAGAGCAGAATCGATTGGATATGGAAAAATTGCCTTTCCACCAAAAGGTCTATCAGGGCTATCAGGAAGTTTTACGCCGTTATCCTGACCGCATTGTCAGCATTGATGCTTCTAAAGAGCCGGAAGAAGTTGTGGCAGCTGCACTGGAAGCGATTAAAAAAGGCATGGAAAGTTATACAGCGTAATAGAGTGTTCATGTTATAATTACTATAGAAGAAAGACCAATATAAAGGAGTGAGTGCTGATGAAACTCGTCGTTGCCGTTGTACAGGACCAAGACAGTAACCGATTATCCAACGCTTTGACAAAAAATGATTTCCGGGCTACCAAGCTTGCCAGTACAGGAGGGTTTTTGCGCTCAGGAAACACGACTTTTTTAATCGGGGTTGACGATAGCCTCGTTCCGAAATTAATGGATTTAATCCGGGAAAATTGCCGTTCACGTGAACAGATGGTAGCACCTGTTTCACCTATGGGCGGAAATGCGGATTCGTATATACCATACCCCGTGGAAGTGGAAGTTGGCGGTGCCACGATTTTCGTCTTGCCTATTGAGCAATTCCACCATTTTTAAGCAGTAGAGGTCCATAAAATAAATGACACCCGTGCTCCTTTGGAACACGGGATTTTTTTGAAAAGGCGGGAGGTGAAATGGTGCAGATGACAATCGAAGAACTCGATCAGATGCAGCCGATTGTGATGAAGAGGCTGCAAGGGGCTTATGAAAAAGACCGGTTGGCACATGCCTTCCTTTTTGAAGGACCTGCCGGTTCGGGAATAAAAGAAGTAACGCATTTTTTTGTGAAGCTGCTGCTGTGCGAAAATCCGCAACAAAATGTTCCATGTGGAACATGCAGAAGTTGCCATTTATATGATTCCGGAAACCATCCTAATATCGTCTTTATTGAGCCGGATGGTCAAAACATCAAAATTGACCAGATCCGTGAATTGATTTATTCAATGAATAAAACCGGATTGAATACAGGGCGTAAGATATATGTCATTCAGGAAGCAGATCGGCTGAATAACGCTTCTGCCAACGCTTTGCTGAAGTTTTTGGAGGAACCAGAATTCAATGTTACTGCCATTTTGCAGACAGAACGTCTGAATGCCATCATGAGCACGATTCGTTCCCGGTGCCAGCTGGTGTCGTTTCAACCGCTGTCACGTCCAGTACTGATGGAAAAGCTGATCGCAGGAGGGATGACCGCTTCTATGGCGGCCACGGTAAGCATGCTTACACAAAGCGAAGAAGAAGCATTGGCACTCAGTGCGGATGAACAGTTTCCGCAGGCAAGAAAAACAGTTTTGAAGCTGGTCGAAGTGGCCAGCAACAATGTACACGAAGCACTTCTCATGCTGCAATCGGACTGGCTTCCTTTGTTTAAGGAAAAAGAAGATACCGAAAGAGGCCTGGACATGTTATTATTTGCATATCGGGACATTGCTTCGGTAAAAGCAGGACTCGAGACAGCAAGAACGTATCCAGACATGGAAGAAACTTGGAAGCAGATGGCTCTTCAGCGTTCTTTTATGGTATTGTCCAAGCAGTTGCAGGCTGTTTTACAGGCCAAACAACAATTGCCGCGCAATATGAACCGGACGCTGTTGATGGAGCAGTTAATGC
>CAZGMW010000229.1:0-2076 GCA_964526895.1 uncultured Planococcus sp.
ATTCGCAAAGCCAGAAATTTTAGACAATGGAACCAAATACAGTTATGCTTGATGTAGTTCGATTTGTCACTTTGGTGGAAAATTGAACGGAAGGATGAGTGTAATGGCATTTATGGACAAACTGAACGCATTGAAAGACAAGTCGATTGAAAAAGGCAAGACGCATTGGGCGGAAAATAAAGACGACTATAAAGAAAAAGCGTCGACCTATAAAGATAAAGCCATGGTCATGAAAGACGATGTCTCGAATAAGATGAAAGAAAAGCGTAAAAAATAACGGAGTGCTGCCTTGTGCAGTGCTTTTTTTTTGTGAAAAATTATTGGCTCTCATTTTACTTTGGATGAACGTTGATATAACGAGCTGAACGTAGATATATTCTTCTGAACGTAAATATAATTTCCTGAGCGTTGATTAACGCTGATATGACTCATTCGCCATAAGAAAATGCGACATAATAAGCCGTGTGTGGAGAGAATCTAACGAAAATCTCTTCAAAAACCGTTATCAAAAGCCGAATGGTTGCTTTTCGCTGGCGAAAAGCGAAAAAACACCAGCAGATTTTTTCAAGAAGGCAGACATTAAATATAATCTCATTTTAAATCCTGCGGTATTTCACTGTCTCGCATCATTCCAAGTGAGGTCAAAATCAGTATAAAGAATGGATAGACCATGATTCCGCCCATCATCAGAAGGCCGGTTACAGGGTTCGGATCGTCCCCGCGATTGGTGATTGGAATTAAAGAAGCGAAAAGGAAGACGAAGAGTATAAAATAAGGTAACCACAGTATTGCCGTCAAAAAGTTGAGCTTTCGATTGTCCAGCCATTTTTGGTTGAGTATATAGAGCAGAAAAGTACCGCCTAAAAAATTAATGATCAGAATTATGCCGGTCCATATATTCACAGTTCCAATTTCCCAGCCTGTAATCCGTGCGATCCTGTAAACGTTCAGCATCAATTCGAGTGGAATGACCGCCATAAAAGCATATAGCATACTCAACGTATTCAGTTTGACAAAATAATTCATCCGACATCTTCCTTACATTCATGAGTCCTGTTTCAGTTCAATCTTGCCGTTCCGAAAGAAGACTTTCGTTTTTGAAGCCAGTGCGATGCTGGTGATGTAACAAGATTGGGATAAAACGTAGAAAAATAATGAAGGGACAGTGAAAAATTGCATAAAGCTGTCTTCACCCCATTCAACAGCTGCATGGAAGGCAATGCCTAATAATGTAAGCAGCAATGATACAGTAAACACTTTCGCCAAGCTGTGTTTGAAATAAATCGTAAAAATCAAAGCAATCAAGTAATTCACACCGAAAAATGAAACGAGACCAAAGAATTTAGCCGATAAAGAATCAAAGAATATAATGGGGAAGTTTAAAGCACTCATACCTGCCAGACCAATAGCTGCAGTCAAAAAGATTGTATTCAAGCTTTTCATTGGTTTACTCAATTTCTCGTCCCCTTTCATCCTCTTCTTAATTCTACTAGAATTCCATTTATATACAAATGGAATTTTTATTTATCAGAGACCAAATATTTTTCCTTTAATGGCTGATAAGCGTTCGGGCAAGAAAAAAAGCAACCTTTTGAAAGGATGCTTTTGATCGTTATGAAATGGCTGAAGCCGCCCGTTCTTTCCGTCCGTGCAAAACATAATAGAGAAAAGCAGCGGCAAAGGCCGTAAATCCAAGTATGGCGTAAAGGGAACTGAAGCCGGTCAGCGGGATGATGAATCCGAGAATATAAGGCCCAAACCCGAGGCCAGCGTCAAGAAAGATAAAGAAAGTCGATGTTGCGAGTCCCATCCGGTGAGGCGGAGTCAGTTTGACGGCGATGGCCTGTGTAGTGGACTGCAGATTACCGAAACCAAAGCCGATCAAAACCGCAGCGGCCAAAAAGCTCAGGCTGCTGTCGGCTGTACTCAGGAGCAATAACCCGGCTGCTAGAAATGCGAACGCAGGATACATGACAAAATTGGCTCCTTTGATATCCATTAAACGGCCGGTAAAAGGACGTGACAGTAAAACCGCGATTGCATAAACCATAAAGAAGAAGCTGGCCGTCTCTACCA
>CAZGMW010000229.1:2176-3704 GCA_964526895.1 uncultured Planococcus sp.
GACAGTAAAACCGCGATTGCATAAACCATAAAGAAGAAGCTGGCCGTCTCTACCAAATCGATTTCAATCGCATAAAAATTGATGAAAGAAAGAATGCTGGAAAAACATAATGCGGCGGTCAGCGTGATCACTGCGATGGGCAGCGCTTTCGGTTCCAGGAAATCGGATATTTTAAATCCTTTAGCTTGCCCGGGTTTCCCGGAATAATCCACAGGAGGCACTTTCGTGAAAAGTGAGAACGCCAAGCTGACAATTCCAAACACGACACAAAGCGTGAAAATCATATTAAAGCCTGTGTGCTGGCTCATGTACAAGCCGATAAACGGTCCGACTGCGGTTGCCAACGTTGAACTCATGCTGAAATAGCCGATTCCTTCGCCTTTTCGTGTCATTGGAATGATCTGCGCCACAATCGTTCCGGCAGCGGTGCTTGCCATACCGAGCGTCATGCCGTGAAGAAAACGGGTGATCAGTAAAAAAGTAAGTCCCAAATTTACAAAATAAAGCAATGTAGTCAATACAAATAAGATCAAGCCGATGACTAGAGTCCGCTTGCGGCCAATGTTTTCAATCAGCCGACCGATGATGATGCGTCCGGTCATGGTTCCGATAATGGCGATACCGGTCACCAGTCCGGCTTCGCTTGTGCTCGCGCCGAATTCGGCAACAGCATAAACGGCGATGGTGACGATCAATAGGAAAAAGACTAAAGTTAAGAAAAAATTGACGGTGGATATTAGGATGAATTCCTTCGTCCAGAGTTTTGGCTTGTTTTGATTCAATAGATGTCTCCTTATCTGATAAATTATGATGTTACAGTTTTTGGTGTTTTTCTTCAGAGAATAACTATAGCGGACCAGAGTCTGGAGCACAAGTTTTCGAACGCCGGAATAAAGAAGGGAAATACACACAGAATGTTTAGCTCGGCTGCCTGACGTCAATAACAAGGATACAGGTGTTAATTCAGTTCCAAAAAGGAGTGGATATCATGCGGCTTACAGCTGTCGCTTTGTCGGAAGTGGTGGAATTCGCGGATGATGGCAAAAGCAAAGGGCTGGAAGGTACAATCTATCTTCAGCAGAAAGAAACGGCGCAAGGCGGAACGTTATTTGGCGATGAAGATGCCGGCGGCGGAAAAGCGATAGAAAAAATCCGGCTTTTAATAGAGACCACAGACAATTCAATGTACTATGAAGACGAATTTAAAGACATGGATTTTTATAAAGATGCACTGTCCCAATTGGAGCGGCTGGAATCTTATTATCCGATTGAACGTTTATCGGAAGAGGACATGAAACAAAAGCTGGATGAAGAAGAGAAATGAAGCAAGCGCATTCCTTGTGAGGGGATGCGCTTATTTTTATCGTCGATTTTTGGAAGTTTATCGTCGATTCTGCCAAATCACTTATAAAAAATTGAAGTAGGAGAGTTGCTTCACTTAAGATTTCGAATTTTATTTTCATGTGATGGCATACCTCGATAGATGATATAATTACAGGATATGTTGAGATTTCAGAACAGGTGATCA
>CAZGMW010000230.1:0-3687 GCA_964526895.1 uncultured Planococcus sp.
GCTTTCTTATAGCCTTTATTGGCGATTTGCATTGCATATGGAACCGTTACGTTCGTCAAACCGATTGTAGAAGTCCGGGGAACTGCACCCGGCATATTCGCAACAGCATAATGGACAACATTATGTCTGATGTAAGTCGGCTGATCGTGTGTCGTGATGCGGTCACTTGTTTCGAAAATCCCGCCTTGGTCGATTGCAATATCCACCACTACTGAACCATACTTCATCGATTGGATCATTTCTTCCGTCACCAATTTCGGAGCTTTGGCGCCAGGAATCAAAACGGCCCCAATCACAAGATCCGCCTTTTCAACCGCATCCGCAATGTTCAATGGATTTGAAATCATTGTCTGGACATCATGTCCGAACAAATCATCCAACTGGCGGAGACGATCCGGATTCAAATCGAGAATCGTTACATTTGCCCCCATTCCGACAGCTACTTTAGCAGCATTTGTTCCTGCAACGCCCCCGCCGATAACTGTAACATTCCCGCGAGAAACGCCAGGAATTCCACCAAGAAGGATTCCACCACCGCCATAGATTTTTTCCAGGAATTGAGCTCCGATTTGAGTCGCCATTTTTCCTGCAACTTCACTCATCGGTGTTAATAACGGCAACGAATTATTTGGAAGCTGTACCGTTTCGTACGCAATTCCAATAACTTTCGAGTCCAGCATCGCTTTCGTCAAAGCCGGCTCCGGCGCCAAATGCAAATATGTGAACAGGATCATGCCTTCACGGAAATAGCCGTACTCAGCAGCAGTAGGTTCCTTGACTTTCATAACCATCTCCTGGTTCCACGCTTCTCCAGCCGTGTCCACAATCACTGCACCAGCAGAAGTATAATCTTCATCCGTGAACCCGGATCCAAGGCCAGCCCCTTTTTGGATAAAGACCTCGTGGCCTGCTAATGCTAAATTGACAACGCCTGACGGTGCCATAGCTACTCTGTTTTCGTTATTCTTAACTTCTGTTGGAACTCCAATACGCATGGTGAAACCCTCCATTAATCTTTAATAGGAAATATAGATTAGAAAATTTATACTTCAAAGCAAATCCATTCTATCAGATATCATTCCAATTTGCCTAACTTTATTTATTATCGACAGCTCAGTTCCCTCCACAGTCTAGAATATAAATTTTTGGAAGGACAAAGCCGCATCTGTTTTTCCTTCCATTTATCTTTTACAACAAACTTTTCTTTATTCTTCAAATGAAAGAAAAATTGAAACCCACTTGACTCATTCAAATAATCGTCACATAATTCAGGCGATTTTTTTGGAAAAAAGAAGGAGCTTATTGCATAAGTAGCGAATTTATAAGTAGAAGGGGAGGAATGCAATCATGACATTAAAATACGAACAAATTCTTGTGGCAGTAGATGGGTCAAAAGAAGCCGAGTGGGCATTCAGAAAGTCAGTGGGCATAGCTACACGAAACAATGCTACCTTGAATCTGGTCAATATCATTGACACCCGCTCGTTCGCTGCAATTGAAGCATATGACCGTTCAATCGCTGACCGCGCACAAAAATTCGCCGAGGATCTTTTGTCTGACTACAAGAAAGAAGCGATGGCAGCAGGTGTTCAAACCGTCAATATTGTAGTGGATTACGGATCGCCAAAAACGATGATTCCCCGGGACCTTGCTTCAAAAGTCCATGCTGATCTCATCATTTGCGGGGCCACTGGCTTAAATGCTGTTGAGCGCTTCCTGATCGGCAGTGTTTCTGAACACATCGTCCGCTCAGCCAAATGCGACGTGCTGGTTGTCCGCACTGATGATGCTCCTTCAGATTTAATGAACAGAACAGACCAAAACCAAAATCCTTCTTCATAAGAGACCGTGAAAAAAACCTTTTCCGATTGCCGGAAAAGGTTTTTTTATGTAAGTTTATTCAGCAAGTTCATAGCCACAGGCCAATATGGCTGTTTCTGCCAAAACGATTAACGAATCGAGATAAAAATCAGGCAAATCCATTTCCTTCTTCACAATGGACAGTTCCGTACAGCCCAGTATGATCCGATCGCATCCCTGATTTTCCATGTAATCGACGATTTCACGCCATATCTCTTTGTCCGCGTTTTTTCCAGCTTTAACATTGTCATAAATGATGGACATGACTTTTTCCTGAATCTCCTGTTCGGGAACTACGGGAAGGAGTCCATATTCATGAGCCGCATGCTGATAGACTTTGGAAGTCACGGTCCCAGTCGTCGCAAGTATACCGACTTTCTTAGCTCCTTCATGCTCTGCGCGCTTCATAGTTTCGCGAATCATGTGAATCAATGGCACATTCGACCCCTGCTGGAGTTCGTCATAAAATGTGTGGGCTGTATTACAAGGGACGATGATGAGTTCAGCGCCGATCGACACCAGCTTCTTCATATCCTGAATCATGACAGGCACCGGATTTTCCTCCGACTTGCCCATTATAAAAGCTGTACGATCCGGTATTTCCGTATTATTCGTGATGATGGAATTCACGTGATCCTGGTCTTTGGCAGCTTTCGTTCGCCGCACTATCATTTCTCCGATAAACATTGTCGCCAAAGGACCGACTCCACCGACGATGCCAAGTATCTTTTTATCCATAGTTTAAGACAAACCTTTATTGTTAAAGTATTTTTTATATTTCCGGTAATAATTCAAATTATTCAATGATAGTTTAACCCACCTCTTCGGGTTAAAGTCTTTGTCGTAGAATAATGAGTTAGTCACTTTTCCTTCTTTGATGAATCGTTTGGCTTCTTTTTTCAGAACTTCATTTTGAGCATACTTAAAAAGCACTTTTTTAGGGATAATCAACCATAAATGTTTGTCTTTAGCATAAACCAGTTGCTGAGGTTTATTGAAAATATGGTCATCCGCTACATATTTCATCAAATTATGGCCGCTTGCAGTGACGTAATAACTGCTTCGTCCATTGCGCAGGTTGATTTCAAATAATTTATAGGAATCGTCTCGCGCATCATATTTCATATCGAAGTTTGCGAAACCTGTATAACCGATATCTTCCAGAAAAAAGCGAACTTTATCCAATAATTTCTGGTCAAAGGTATTAATGATGGCAGCATAGCTTCCGATGCCTTCCGGTGAATGCTCTTCAAGAATCGGATTGCCGAGTGCCATCAACTTCACTTTGCCATCTTTGCCGACATAGGCATTCAATACACGCATGAACGAATCATCACCAGGGACAAATTCCTGGATTGTGAGGTTGTCTTTATAGGAAGAACTGTAGATCGCATCAAGTATGGCATCTTTTTCATCTTTATCATGAGCGACAAAAACTTTCTTTTTGCCGGGGAATGAGCACTCCCAGTAAGCGACTGAGTTGGATGCCTTGATGATGATCGGATATGAGAAATTCGGTGAAAAATTCCTGTAATTTTCGTAAGTGCAAAGGTCTGTACGTGGATAGCTGAAGCCGTATTGCTCACAAATATCATAGAAATTCTCTTTCAGTACGAGACGGTCCATCAATTTTTCATCGATATAAGGTACATTGAAATAAGGTGTCAACTTGTCCTTGTTACGGATGATCAATTTTGCATAATCGTCCCCACAAGCCAGCAATAATAGTTTCTTACCTTTATGCTCTTCAGCAATGTTCAAAATTGCTGGAAGAAATACTTCTTCTTCGTTTAAATCCTCAATTACCCGCAATTCCAGGATATCGCT
>CAZGMW010000231.1:0-3662 GCA_964526895.1 uncultured Planococcus sp.
CCGTCCGCAACACCTTCAATGATGGCGGATAATCCGCGCTCAACAGATTTCGATAATTGGCCTTTTTCTTTCTGGCCCATGATCTGTGTTTGGCCACGCACTTCAAACAATACAGTACCGCTGCCATTTAACGCATATGAACCAAGTGCTGTACCAGGAAGGTCCAATCCTTGCGAATAAAGCGAGATATTCGTGAATTTCGATTCGCCGTAAGACTGCAGCTCGTTATAAGCCAACAGATTCAATTGGCGTGAAAAATCGTAATTATAATTATCGGCATACTCAGCGTACTTGGCACCTTCTGGCGTGTTTGGATCAGGAACGAATTGGGCTGATAAAGATAAGGTTACGGGATCGGGCGTGCCATCAACATAATAGAGGCCCTGATGATGCAAATCGACAAATACATCAACGTTGCCGAATTCCTCCTGTAATGATTGGTATACATCACGGGAAGTTTGCGACTCCGGTGTGATGAACCAGCCAGGCTGATCTGATGCCCCCGGGAAATCCGCCGCTTCCGGCACATAATCGAAGTCAGGATTGAAGTCACGGTTTACATCGAACCCCGGATTGGCTGCATAATCATAACTTTGGCTGACACCGCGGTCGTAATAATTCCATGCAGGTGAAGCTCCGGATAATTGTGGATATGCATCTACGACATCAGACCATGTCATACTGTTGCGCCGCTTGTCAGCTTCAGATGCGTCAGGGTTCATCATCGGCATGAAAACGATCGTCACTTCTTCAAGAAGCTCTTTTGTCTGCTTGGAATTAGTGGATAGATTCTTAAGCAAGTTGAGGATAGCGACTGTTCCCGTTTTTTCATTGCCATGGATTTCACTTTGGATCAGCAATACTTTATCACCTGTCCCAACTCTTGCGGTGTAGATGTCGAGGCCATTAAATGATTGGCCCACTACATCCACCTGGACTGTCCCTTGGCTTTTCGCTTCCAATTGCAGAAGAGTTTTGGTCAGTTCTGCGTGATCGATAAATCCGGAAATCGCATAATCATGATGATGCTCCTGCGGTTTTGCTTCATTGCCGACTGCATAGGCTGGCATCGCCAGTGCTGTGCATAATCCCAAAACACCTAAAGTACTCGCCCAATTCTTTTTCAATAAAATCCGCTCCTTTTTCTGAATGTATAAGTTAGCTGCCCGGAAATCTTATTTGCTCCTTTCCACAATGTGACTTAAATTTAAATCAGCATAGCAAAGACTGTTTGAATTGTAAATGTATTTTGAATTTTCAATTCTTTAGTAATAGAAACTTCATTTTCAATCTATTTTTGCAGGACTAAAGTATAAGACAGTTATAAATAATTCGACTCCCTAAGCAATTGTTTCGTAGGACGAAGTAATTAACCGGAGAATTTTTGCCATTTCTCCATTCTTTCTAAATGCTATATCTTTTTTAAGCGTTTATAATTGAAAGAAATATTGTGCAGCAGGGAGTGTCTGGCAGTGGAAAAGATGATCCGCGCTTTAACGAGAGAAGATTTGCCGAAACTGAAGGCAATGGAAACAGGAATCGAAGATGATTATGTAATCCGCGTATTCGATCGCATTTCCACTGGAAACAATAAACTTTTCGGGCTTTTTACAGATGATCAATTAGTCAGTGTGGGAGGTTTGACTGTTTTCGCTAAACATTACGCGATGCTTGGACGTATGCGCAGCGATCTCCGGTTCAGGGGCAATGATTTATCAACAAGCCTGATGTCTCAAGTGCTTGAAGAAGCTTTTAAACTTCCTGACATCAAATGGGTCGGGGCAAATACACAAGAGGAAAATATTCCTGCCCAGCGTGTGCTAAAGAAAATCGGCCTTGCTGAGCGGCATATAAGCTATGGGGCAACCGCTTTAGAGATTACAACACTGGAAAACGGTGGAACAACTTGGCAGAGAGAAGATGATGTCTTCAAGAAAAGACAATGGCTTCGGAGATTATTCGTTGAATCCGCTGAAGTCTTTCCATATGAATGTTATTATCCTTTTCCTGCTTCCGAGGAAATGTTTGAAGACAGCCAAATTGCCGGATGGAATTTTTATGAGAACCCCGAAGGCAGTCGTGTCCTGATCACAAAAAAAGATTTCAAAAAATACTATTACCTGCAGGCAGTTTATCCTTTTGAAGATATCATGGATCAGCCAGGGCTTTGGGAAACAATTGCGCTTGCCCACCGGCAGCTGGCTAAAGAACTCAATAAGGAGACGCATATTTGGATGGATTTAACGAAACATCAGGCCTCAACACTTCCTTATGGCCACCCCTTCACTTTGCCTTCGCCTTGGATGCTTTTCGGAAAAGGCAAGTAAAAAAGAGATACCCGCCATTTCCTCTTGCAGGAAATGGCGGGTATCTCTTCTTTTTATATTTATTTTGAGAGGTGAATTTTTCAGGAATTGATTAATGAGCTCTTTTCAATCTTTACAACTGTACCGGTTTCAGCCGCTTGCATAATTCCAAGGATCACTTTTAATGACAGGAGTGCGTCTTCTCCGGTAACGATCGGCGGCTGATCGAGTCTGATGCTCTCTATAAATGCATCAATCACTCCGCTGTTCGTCTGATTATCATTCGTTTGGATACTTTCCAATTGATAATTCACTTTGACGCCGTCTTTCGTAAGCACTTCAATTTGGTAATCCGGGCTGTTATAGATTTTCAAAATTCCTTTTTCACAATAAATGATTGTACTGTTATCTTCCTCGCCGTAATATGTCCACGAAAAACTGGCCGTTCCGAGCCGCCCTTTCTTCGTTTTCAGGCTGGACACAATATTATCGCATACTTCAATAACTTTTCCATTCTCATCGAGTTTTTCCAATGCTCCTTGAAAAGCACTTACCTGCTCGATTTCATCGTCTAGCAAGTAATGGATCAAATCAACTTTATGGATTCCAAGGTCTCCAGCCACGCCCAAACCTGAGCGCTCTTTTTTGAAGAACCAAGTCGAATTGGTTTTATTAATGCCCCATTGTTCAGGTCCTGAATGACCGAATGTAGTTCTGAAAGTCAGCACTTTGCCGAGCTCGCCATTTCCCAGGATTTCCTTCGCTTTTTGATGGGCCGGCGTGAATCGCTGATTATGGTCCACCATCAATTTCTTTCCTGACTTTTTCTGTGCAGCAATGATTTCTTGAGCATGTGCTACAGTCAGCGAAATCGGTTTTTCACATAACACGTGCTTTCCGCTTAGTAATGCCTTTGTTGAAAAGAGATGATGATTTTCATTCGATGAACAATCACTGACCGCCACAATATCAGGGTCTTCGAATAACTCCTCCACTGTGTGGACAATACTTCCGCCAAACAGCTCGACCAATGCTTCCGCCCTGTCAATATTCCTGTCATAAAAAACGATTTCATCGACGTATGGATTTTCCGTATATTCCGGTGCATGGCGCGTTTTTGCAATTCCTCCGCCACCTATGATCCCCACTTTCATCCCCATTCGATCACTCCCAACTTCTTGTGGAATTACATTATAAATTCTTACCTCATCACACCGCCACCCGAAATTTTAACAGATTCACCGACAATATTCTCGGCGGCGTCAGTCAGCAGAAACGCAATCGT
Source organism: uncultured Planococcus sp. (assembly GCA_964526895.1). Taxonomy (GTDB): domain Bacteria; phylum Bacillota; class Bacilli; order Bacillales_A; family Planococcaceae; genus Planococcus. The sequence continues at coordinate 3,592 of CAZGMW010000231.1, forward strand.
GTTCGCCACTTCTTTTGGGGTTGAAATACGCCCGGATGGAATGCTGCTTGCCGCTTCCTCCATTCCCTGTT
>CAZGMW010000232.1:0-3658 GCA_964526895.1 uncultured Planococcus sp.
AAACCAGTGTACAATTATCACTGGGTGCCGCTTATCGGATACGAAGACAAAGGCGATGATGTCATCCTCTATTTCCATGACAACGGAAAAAGAAACCGACCGAGTAAAATCCGGACGGTTTCCTATAACACTCATCGTTCTGTGTTGAGCTTTGTGAAAATCATTCCGTTAAAACCGGAATGATTTTTTTGTGGTTTAGAAAACAATTTCTTACCGCTGCGCTGGATTCATTGTATAGAGTAAGAAGAATACCCCCCCCATCCACTTTACTTACAAGCTTTTCTCCAGCTGCCGTGCCAATAAATTCAATTGCTGATCTTCGCAAAAGCGGATATGGTCGGCAGTATACTGTGGAACTTCGATTTTATTCAATGGGATATCGAGTGCAATATCACATTTGATGACAGCTAATTCCTTGGACAACAGCAGCATGTCTTTATTTTCTTCAATCTTTTTCTTTTGGGCGGGCTTCAATTCATCGATCGCTGACAGTACCCCATCAGTCGACCCATATTCCTGGATCAGCTGCAAAGCCGTTTTCGGTCCGATTCCTTTTACGCCCGGATAGCCGTCACTGGCATCTCCCATGAAGGCTTTGACGTCGGCGAACTGTTCCGGCTCAATGCCGTACTCTTCTCTGAAACGTTCATCAGTGTATACGTCATAAATATGAAAACCTTTCTTCATGAAAGCGATTTTCACTGATGGTTTGAGCAGTTGCAGCATATCCTTATCACCGGTAATAATCGTAAAGTCCACTTCGTCTTCCCATTGTTTCGTAAACGATCCGATAAAATCATCTGCTTCGATTCCGGCTTCGCCAAAATTTTGCCATCCCAATTTTTCAGAAACGGTCTTCGCTAAATCGAATTGGTGAAGCATATCTTCAGGCGGCGCCGGCCGATTCGCTTTATACCCATCAAACAGATCAGTCCTGAATGTATGAGCGCCCATATCCCAGCACACGGCCATATGAGTCGGTTTCATCATTGTTTTGGCAGCCAGTACATGCCGTGTAAAGCCTTGAACACCATTTGTCGCGAGCCCTTCAGTTGTTCTGAAATACTGGCCGACTGCTGATGTCGCGAAAAATGAGCGGAACAATAAAGCCATGCCGTCCACCAGTAAAACGTGCGGTTTTTCCATAAAACATCTTCCTCCATTCACTCTATTGCCATAATCCATTATACGCGATTCAATTGAAAAAAACTGCAGCTCCCCTGCTGAAAAGAACAAGGAAGCTGCAGTCGTTGATATCCATTTATCGTTTTCTTTTAATCGCTTTATATTCAGTATTCAATGCCTTGTAGAACGAGCCCATCATTAAAAGCATAATGAAGGAGAACGGGAAGGCTGCAATAATCAGTGCAGTCTGTAATGCATCGAGTCCTCCTGCAGATAGCAAGATGACCGCAATCGAAGACTGAGCAACTCCCCAAGTCAGCTTGACAGAGTTCGCTGGATGCAATGAACCGTGCGTCGTCTGCATACCTAAAACAAATGTCGCTGAATCGGCCGACGTGATGAAGAAAGTTGTTACAAGCAGAATTGCAATGATTGACAGGACTACTCCAAACGGCAGTTCATTGAATACCCCAAAGAGAATTTCCGATGTCAGCAATCCGGTCAAATCGACTCCGCTGCTTTGCACATCGATGGCTGTTGAGCCAAATGCCGCAAACCAGATAAAGCTGATCAATGTCGGTATCATTAATACACCGATAAGGAATTGGCGGATAGTCCGCCCTTTCGAAACACGGGCGATGAAAATTCCGACGAATGGCGCCCATGAAATCCACCATGCCCAATAGAAAATGGTCCAGCCATCAATCCATGCCCGATTTTCCCCATCGATCGGAGCAGCACGGAAACTCATTTTTACCAAGTTTTGGAAATATGCACCAAGGCTTTCAGTGAACATATTAAGTATCAATAATGTTGGCCCTAAAACGATGACCAGTACAAGCAATGTGATCGCCAGCACCATATTCGTATTCGATAAATATTTGATTCCTTTCCCAAGTCCACTCCAGGCCGAAATCAGGAATAACACTGTAACGACGGCAATGATGATCATTTGAACCGTGAAATTGTCGCCTGGAATACCATCGAATAAGTAAGCTAAGCCTTCATTGATCTGGATGGTACCAAACCCTAAAGTAGTGGCTACACCTACAGCTGTTGCAAAAACAGCAATTACATCAACCAGCACACCCAACGGACCGTTCATCCGGTCTCCGAAAAGCGGCTTTAAGGTAGCCGAAATAAGTCCTGGCTCACCTTTACGGAATTGGAAATAAGCCAGAGGCAAAGCGACTACAGCGTAAATTGCCCATGCATGTATTCCCCAATGGAAGAATGTGAATCGCATGGATTCACGGAAGGCTTCCGTTGTTCCCGGTTCTGCGGTAGCCGGATCGACTGCAAAGTGGGACAACGGCTCGGCCGCTCCCCAGAAAACAAGTCCAATTCCCATACCTGCAGAGAACAGCATGGCAATCCATGTGCCGAAAGAAAACTCGGGCTTATCGTTGTCTTTCCCCAATTTGATCTGGCCCATCGGACTGATCAAGAAGAATAGACAGAAAAGAACCATGACTGAAACAATCAATAAATAATACCAACCGAACGAGGTTGTTAGGAATCCCTCTATATTGCCTGTAACTTCCGCAAAATTATCCGGTGCAAGTGCACCGTAACCAACGGCGAGAAGTACGAGCACAAGAGCAATCCAGAAAACACTGGTAACTTTTTTCATACTAGAATCCCCTTTTCCATTCTCTGTTTATCTGATTGATAATTCACAGCAAATCAATCCAAACAGAATTTTAGATTATATCAACAATATTCAAGGTTACGGAAATTAGGTGGTGAAGTCAAGTGAACAGGCCACCTTCCCGATCGAACAACTGACGATTTATGTACGTGGAATTCATCGGCCACTTTAATAAATACCCTAATCATTTTGCGTCAAACCGCTTATTCGCACCAGTCTCCTGCTTGAGTTTGCCTCTAGTCCTGCGCTCTATACTATACTGTTACACGCACAATATATCTGGCATGCGTGATCGGCAGTCCCTTATCGCCAGCTTCTTTCTGAAATTTTTCTTCAATAGCAGTCAGGTTCTCATTTGCAAAAACGGAATGAATTTCTGAAGACTGGCCAAAACATCTCAGCCTGACTACATCAAACGGACTATGAAGATATTCCGTCGTTTCCAAAACTTCAACTTCTGTTTTAGCAAATGAACAGTCCATCAGAATACGATTGAGTTTATCCAAAATAGGCGTTTTTGTCGAAGGTTTAAAAACCTGCGGAAAATATTCAGCCAGCTCATTGGCCGAGTGATCTGCCGGGTGAAGTCCCATCACGATCCCATGTTCTTTTACAACTCGTTTCAACTCCCCATAAGCTGATGTCGGGCCTTTTCGGATATAGGCAATATCAAATGTATCATCTCTGAACGGCAGTCCTTCTTTCGTATTGCCCACAACAAACTTCAGATTCTGATGCTCCTGTCCCTTTCCGCTTTCCAAAAATGAATCCGTGACATCAAAACCAACCACCTCTTCAGCAAATTTGCTGCAATGCGTTGCGAAATCCCCGTGTCCGCAGCCGACATCCAGCACTTTTTTATGAGGGATGAGCTTCAACACT
>CAZGMW010000233.1:0-3640 GCA_964526895.1 uncultured Planococcus sp.
AAGATAATTTTATCACGCTGTTTTTTCGCTGTCAATGAAGCGGCCTCTCTTTTCCCCCGCTGTTCTTGTAGCGGGACTGCAACAACTTATGCTTCCACGGCAACAAATTCCTGTGTATACTCGAAGTAATGGAATAGGACTGAAAAGTTTTCTAGGGTTCCGCAAGCTGCTGCTTGGCCTGGTCCGAGAGAAAACGCACAGCTTGCTGTGACACGGAAGGACAAAAGCCTGGGAGAAGCTGCACAGCAGTTGAATCCAGGCTTTTATAATTGGAATCATGGAGGGTTAGATATGAATACAGAATGGCTCAAAGTTTACATCGCCGCATTTTTCGAAGTTTTTTGGGTTATCGGCTTAAAACATGCAGAAGGATTTTGGCATTGGTCTGGCACCGTTATTGCGATAATCATCAGTTTCTATTTACTGATCATGGCAGGAAAAAAGCTTCCGGTCGGCACTGTATATGCCGTCTTTGTAGGTTTGGGAACCACTGGGACTGTAATTGCCGATATCCTGTTATTCGGCGAAGAGCTGCATGCAGCGAAACTGGTGCTGATCGCCTTCTTATTGGCAGGCGTCATCGGTTTGAAACTCGTAACGGATGAAACAACGGAAAAAGGAGTTGAACCATAATGGCTTGGCTTTCATTAATGGCGGCAGGAATATTTGAAATGATAGGGGTCGCGATGATTAACAAATGGCATATTGAACGCAATTGGTCTTCTTTCTTGTTCTTGATTTCAGGATTCGGGCTCAGTTTCCTGTTTCTTTCAATGGCCATGGAAACTCTTCCGATGAGTACAGCTTATGCTGTATGGACTGGAATAGGTGCTTCCGGTGGAGCCATCATAGGTATGCTTTTCTACAATGAAGCAAAAGATTGGAAACGCATCCTGTTTATTGCCATGGTGCTGGGTTCAGCTGTCGGCTTAAAAATTATTTCTTGAATTTATTTAGATAGAAAGGAGGTTTTTGGTTCATACCGAAAACCTCCTTTTTGATTGTAAGAATTTAGATTCCCGTTGAATGTATACGTATACATTCATTGTATTATGCTTTTATTATCCGACTATTTCCGTTTGACTCACATAAAAAAGCGAAAATCTGTAATGCTTATGATTTTCGCTTTTTATATGATGTTATTTGACGTTTACTGATATCACGTGTGCACGTTTAATACATGTTATAAACCGGCCAGTATCTTTCAACAAATTTCTTTATTCTTTAACAAATCTTAAGTCTCTGCGATTTAAATAGAGTTTAATATGCTGATTGACTTCCACTCTTGTTGCCTGGTCGTAGGTAAAAATGGCTTCCAGCTGAAGACTGCCAACTTCTATCACAGCAATGTAGAATCCATGATTAAGTTTCATTTTAACGATTCTCCCAGTTATGTATATTGAATCAGAAGAAAGCTGTAAATCTTCAAAAACAGGCTGCAAAGCTTCAGGCCGCATGATCAAAAAACAGCTTTCTTCAACATTCTTATCAATCAATTCAAATGCAATGGCATTCTCATTGGATACAAAGCGCCCATTGTCAATAGAGCCCGGTATAAGGTTTTTAATCCCCAGAAAAGAAGCAACTTCCGTGCTGTCCGGCTGTTCATGTAATTCCCGCGCAGTGCCCACCTGCAATAATTTGCCTTCACTCATTACACCGATTCGATCGGATAATTCAAAAGCTTCCTGTCTGTCATGCGTGACAAACAATACAGTGACTCTCAACTTTTTATGGATTTGGCTCAATAACTCCCTCATTTCTTCCCTTAAACCCGGATCGAGGGCGCTGAAAGGTTCATCCATCAGCAGCACCCTCGGATTTGCCACAAGGGCTCTTGCCAATGCCACCCGCTGTTGCTGTCCACCACTTAACTCATCCGGAAACCGGCTTTCAAAGCCCCTGAGTCCCACCAGTTCAAGCATCTGATTCGCTTCAGAGAGTCTTTTCTTTTTGCCTACTTTTTGCATTTTCAATCCAAAAGCCGTGTTGTCCTCTACATTCATATGTGGAAACAGCAAAGAATGTTGGAATACCATGGAAAATCTTCTTTTTTCCGGCAATATCGACGTTAAATCGGCATCTCCGAACCAGATTTCTCCGGAATCCGGCGGTAACAATCCCGCCACCAATTTAAGCAAAGTTGTTTTGCCACTGCCCGATGGCCCCAGCAGAGAAAAAAATTCCCCTTCTTGAATAGTTAAATTTAGGCGCTGAAGTGCAAACGAAGATTTAACTGCCTTTTCGGATTTTTGGAATTGTTTTTCGATCTGCACGATACGTAGTTCGCTCATTATGCCACTTCCTTATGCCTTGTATTGAACTTGATAATATTTCTTCAGAGCGAGATCCATAACAATCAACGCCAGAATAACCATGCCCGCAAATAACAGGGAATAAGCTGATGCAACTGCTGGATCGCCGCCACTGATAAAGGGAAACAATAGAATCGGCAATGTGACTACTTGCCCGGAACCGATGATAAAAGTGATTAAATATTGGCTCAAGGAAATTAAGATGCTTAAACTGGCACCTGCAGCAATGCCCGGTAGCAGATGCGGCAGCAAGACCTGGAAAAAGCGTTGTAACGGTCCCGCTCCCAGCATCCTTGCCTGATTTTCCCAGTCGACCGACAAAGTGTTATAGCTGATTGTTACAGCCCGCACCATATAAGGCAAGGTCGGTGACAGATGAGCCAGCATGACACCAGTGAGTGTCCCGGTTAGACCGAGACGCAGGAATGTCAGATGGATGCCCATGACCGCGACAAAAGGCGGGATGATGATCGGCGCAAACAGAATCACTTCCGCCAGCCACTTCCCCCTGAACTGATAACGCGCTAGTGCATTTGCCGCCGGCACCGCCAGTATAATATTGACCACAGTGACTGCCATTGCGATCAATAAACTGGTGCCGATTGCCTGCCAAGTGCCTGAACTGCCGAGTAGAACATAGTCCCAAGCACGCCAGCTGAACGCTTCTGGAAAAAGCCGCGGCCATTGCCACCCGAAGGAAATACTCGTCAACAGCAATGCTACAAAAGGAAGTCCGATTACCGGCACCAAAATGACCAAAAGAATGATTTTTATCGGTAACGACTTTTTTTTCATCATTCCCACCCTTTCGTTACATTCCATCGCTTGCCAAGATAATAGACAACCGCACCAAGCACTGCCGTCAATAAAGCGAGAATGATATTGATCGCTAAGGCTTCTGGTCGATCAGCAAGCGTCCCGCTCGTATAGAGTTGATAGGAATAAACCGGCAACATACTGGGATATGTGACACCCAGTAAAAACGGCACTTCAAAAGCGGAAAATGTAAAGACAAAAACAACGAAAACAGCGATAACCCAAGAAGGCATCATCACAGGTATCGCAATTTCACGGATGAAACTCCAAGGTCCAGCGCCAAACACCTTTGAGACATCCCGCCAGGAATCCTGAATTCGCGTCAATACCGGATAGACCAGCAACGAAACAAACGGAGCCTCTTTCCAGGCATAAGTTAAAATGATGCCCCAGCCAAATGGATCATTGACCAGTACGGGGAAATCCGTTATTTCATCTATCAAGCCGACAGAGGCAGAAAACTTGGATAACAGTCCGCTTTGCATGAACAATAACACGATGATGTAGCC
>CAZGMW010000234.1:0-3640 GCA_964526895.1 uncultured Planococcus sp.
TGGAATATGAATGATGAATTTTTGATGATTTATGAGAATCGCTGATAAACGGTGGAAAATCGCTGATAAACGCTAAAAAATCGCTGATAAAATCAAAAAAACCGCTGATAAACCATCAAAAATCGCCGATAAACTCAAAACCCAGCTTCCGCCTCTTACCACCAACAAAAAGAAGGAAGCTTTTCGCACGCGAAAAGCCCTTTATTAAGTTCAAAACATCAAAAAGATGGCCGCGAAACCCTTCGCGGCCATCTTTTATATTACGTACTCTCTATTTCAGTTTCATTCCGTTTAATCGCCGGGCGCGTCAATGAAAAGATCGCGCAGCCGAGTGCTACGAGGACGATGACGGCGCCGACCCAGGCGGTGCTGGATACCGAGCCGGTTTGCGCTAACGTGAAGCCGCCGATCGCTGAGCCCAATGCGATGCCGACTTGCAGAGCGGAGTTATTGAAGCTCTGCTGGATGTCGGAAGTCGTCGGGTCGGTTTCGATCAGATAGCTTTGCTGCGGCGGAGCGAGACTCCAGCTGAGCGCGCCCCAGACAACCATCACCGGCAGGAAGACGATGAGTGAAAACGTCGTGAATGGCAGCAAGAATAATGAAACCGCGAATGTCGAAATAACGATGATAATGCTCCTCTTGGAACCGATGGAATCGGACATCGTCCCTCCGATTGCGCCGCCACTTACTGCGGCAAGGCCGAACAGGAGATAACAGATGCTGATCCAGGTTGAGCTCAAGTTCAAGTTCGTTTCAAGAAAAGGTGTGAAATAAGCGTAGACCGTGTAATGGCCAGCCAGCATGAACATCGTCGCGAGATGGGCTGTGCCGATTTTTGCGCTGGCCACTGCTTTTAATTGCTGTTTCAGCGGAATGGCTGTGCTGCCGGGAATCGGTTTGATGTAAAGCGCGATAAGCGCCATCGAACCGACCGATAATGCGGCAATACCAAGGAAAATAACACGCCACCCGAATGCATCTGAAATCAGGATGCCGAGCGGAACGCCAAGGACGAGCGACGAACTGACTCCCATGAAAATAAGGCCGATCGCTTTTGCACGGTAAGGCGGTTCGACGATTTTTGCGGCGATGGTGAGCGACAACACGACAATCAGCGCCGTACTTGAAGCCGTAAAGACACGTGCAATCATCATCCAGGTAAAATCAGGGCTGAAGTAAGTCATGAGATTGCCGAGGAAAAAGACGAACAAGGAAATCAGATAGACTTTCTTGCGTTCAAAACGGCTGGTTGCGACCAGCAGAACAGGTCCGGCAATTGCATAGATCAATGCGAAAACCGTAATCAATTGGCCGGCGGAACTTAACGATACATCAAATTCGGCGGCGATGGTCGGCAGGATTCCGCCGACGATCAGTTCCACAAGCCCGACTGCGACCGTGGATAGGGCTAAAATATAAACTTTCAAATTCATTGTACTTACGCTTCCTTTCCAATTAAAAATTGCTCTATTTGTCAGAAAATAAAAAAATCCTGATTACAGAAAACGAAAGATTCGTTTTCTGTAATCAGGATTTTGCGGTTCCTGGTAGAGACCCTTAAGCCGTATTCTTAAGGTTATACAGAGAGTATGGTGGTGCGATTGATCACTTTGAGAATCTTACTACATAAAAAATCTTTGTGCAAGTCGGTAAAAAATAATTTGAACGCTTTGACCACAAAAGGTATGATTTGAGAAACCTTAATTTTTGGAGAAAAGGAAGTGGAGCATGTGCAGAAAAAATGGCTGATTTACGGAGCTTATGGCTATACAGGGGAATTGATCGCAAGGGAAGCGAAAAAGCGTGGTTGGAACCCCGTGTTGGCCGGGCGTAATCCAGAGAAGCTGCAACCGCTGGGCAGAGAGCTGGAGCTGGAAACGCGTGTATTTCCGGTCGGACCATCTACGGCTGAAAGTCTGTCCGATATCGCCCTTGTGCTGCACTGCGGTGGTCCTTTCCGAAAAACGAGCGCACCGATGATCCAGGCATGTCTGGAAGCGGGGGCTGATTATGTGGATATAACGGGTGAAATCGCTGTTTTCGAACACAGTTTTGCACAAGATGTCAAGGCGAAAGAAGCGGGCATCACCATCTGTTCGGGTGTCGGATTCGATGTGATCCCGACAGATTGCACAGCGCTCAAACTGAAAGAACTGTTGCCGGATGCCACGACTCTTTCGCTCGGTTTTGATTCGGATTCAGGCATTTCGCCCGGAACGTTTAAAACGATGATCGAAGGAATGGGATCCGGCAGTGCGGAGCGGCAGGATGGCCAGCTGATTCCGTTGCCGATCGGAAGCCAGCACCGCACAATCGATTTCGGCCGCGGCACGCGTTCAGCAATGGGCATTCCGTGGGGCGACGTGTCGACCGCTTTCCACACGACCGGCATTCCGAACATTGCAACTTGGATTCCAATGAAAAAATCACGCATTATAGGTACGCGGATCTTCAGCAGTGCAGGCGCAGTACTCGCATTGCCATTTATCCAGAAAGCCTTGAAAAATTTAGTGAACCGCCGGGTAAAAGGACCTGATGAAACTTTGCGTGCAGGAGCACCCGCTTATATCTGGGGAGAAGCACGGAATGAAGCAGGCGTCATAAAAACAGTCCGGATCAAAACGGTGAATGTCTATGACTTAACGGTTTACGGGGCGCTTGAATGCGTCAGCCGTTTGCTCGAAGGAGACTTTCCGAAAGGCAGCTACACACCGGCATTATTATTCGGATCGGAATTGGTGGAACAATTGCCGGGTTCAGGAAACTTTGAAGAAGAGACGATTTTTCCAGTGTAATAAAAACCGTCGAAATAATGGAATAAAAAAGCAATCCTGAAAAGAAGCGCTGCTTCCATACCGGGATTGCTTTTATTTGTTTGCATAGTCGGATTGAACGCCACTATAAATGGACTAAACAAAGGTTATGGAGTAATATAAAGTTGTTAAATTACCTATTCTTCTTTTATTTGATTGGAAATCCGGTAAGTATACGGAGAAATGAAGGAACTGAACAGGCTGGAGGTAACATAAATGGAGCAAAAAATTCCGGCACTTACATCTTCAATTCGCCAAACCGAAGGCGCTCATATTTTTTATCTGACCGAAGAAAAAGAGGCTTACATAAATAACATCCTAGTTTTCATTTTGGATGGCATTCAGAGTGGCGATTATATTTTCATAGTTGAAAATCCTCGACTTACTCCCATAATCTCTCAGCGGCTGAAACCATTGGCGACGGAAGAGGAACTGAAATCGGTCCGGTTCGCCAATAACTTCGAGTTCTATTGGAGCGAAGGGAATTTTCTTCCGGTTTCAATCATTCAGTATTTTAAAAACACGCTTCAGACCGCAACAAGCAAAGGGCAGTTATTCCGGACATGGGGCCACGTGGAATGGGGAAGCGGCCAGGATATGGAACAAGAAATCCTCGTTTATGATAAAAGTGCGAGTCAGTTCATAACGGACAACAAGTTTATCGCTGTCTGTGCCTACGATTCGCCACGGGTTTCAGAGGAGCTGCAAATGCAATTGCGGGAGCGGCACAGTTATCTGATGGAGGATGACCGGATTAGTGTAATCACGGTTTGATGAATAACCGCAGTTTCTGAGCTGGATAGGATTTAAAGGAGAAAAGGTGC
>CAZGMW010000235.1:0-3639 GCA_964526895.1 uncultured Planococcus sp.
AACGGTTCCATGTATTTTTTCAACGGTCCATGGTTCGAATAGCGTATGCCTTGAACGTATCCATGTGCGCCGGCTCCAGCTCCGATATATTCTTCATTGTCCCAATACAGCAGGTTATGACGAGATTCAAGCCCTTTTCTGGCAAAGTTTGAAATCTCATATTGCAGTAACCCACGCTGTTCCATTTCACTCATCAGCTTCGCATACATGTCCGCTTCAAGATCTTCCGTAACAGTATTCAATTTCCCTTTGATCATGAGATTATAAAAAACTGTTTTCGGTTCGATGATTAAGGAGTAAGCCGAAAAATGGGGAAGATCAAATGAAAATGCCTGTTCAAGCGTATCTTCCCACTGCTTCATCGTTTGCCCCGGCAGACCGTACATAAGATCAAAACTGATATTCGTGAAGCCAACTTTGCGCGCATCTTCAACAGCTCTGGCGACATCACCATTGCTGTGGGTGCGGCCCAGCCGCTTTAAAAGGTCTTCATCAAAAGACTGGACGCCCATGCTAAGGCGGTTAACGCCTCCATTGAACAGGACTTGCATTTTTTCATAAGTCAGTTCGTCCGGATTTGCTTCAGAAGTCCATTCCAGATTGTCTGCCATTGGCACAAATTCATGGATATAGCCCAGTAATTTTTCCAATTGCTGCGGCTCGAGTGAAGTGGGTGTGCCGCCGCCGAGAAAAATAGTTTCAAGCGGCTGATCGAGTGCCCCCTGCTGCTTCCACAGCGCAAGCTCAGTACCGAGCGAATCGATGTAGGCATCCACTGGCTGGTCTTTGAAGAATACTTTATTGAAATCACAGTAAAAACAGATCTGATGGCAGAATGGAATATGGATATATAATCCCTTAACCATGTTATTCCTTCTTTCTAATAGGAAAAGGAGGCTGAAAACACCGCCTCCTCCTTACGTTTATTTTGATTGGTCGTCCATTTTCAATATTGCCATGAAGGCTTCTTGCGGAACTTCGACAGAACCGACTTGCTTCATGCGTTTTTTACCTTCTTTTTGCTTATCAAGAAGTTTTCGTTTCCGTGAAATATCGCCGCCGTAACATTTTGCCAAAACGTTCTTGCGCATTGCGCTGATTGTTTGGCGAGCTACAATCTTCTGTCCGATCGCTGCTTGGATCGGCACTTCGAATTGCTGTCTTGGAATCAGGTTTTTCAACTTATCAACGATCACCTTGCCGCGTTCGTAAGCGAAATCACGGTGAACAATAAAGCTCAGCGCATCCACTTGTTCTGCATTCAGCAGGATATCCATTTTCACAAGTTTCGATTCTTTATAACCGATCAATTCATAATCGAACGAAGCATACCCTTTTGTTCCTGATTTCAATTGATCAAAGAAATCATAGACAATTTCAGCAAGCGGCAGTTCGTAGATGATGCTGACGCGCGAATTATCCAGATAATCCATCGTCAGGAAATTGCCGCGTTTTTTCTGGCAGATTTCCATTACAGCACCAACGTAATCATTTGGCACCATGATTGTCGCTTTGACATAAGGTTCTTCAACATAAGCGATTTTTTGTGCATCCGGCATCATGGCCGGGTTATCGATTTTCAGGACTTCATCATCAGTCATATGGACATTGTAGATAACACTTGGCGCAGTCGTGATCAAATCGATGTTAAACTCGCGTTCGATCCGCTCTTGAATAATTTCCATATGCAAAAGGCCTAGGAAACCACAGCGATAGCCAAAGCCAAGCGCCTGTGAGGATTCCGGTTCAAATTGCAATGCTGCATCATTCAATTCCAATTTCTCAAGTGCATCACGCAGATCATTGTATTTTGATGTATCAATTGGATAAAGACCACAATATACCATCGGGTTCAGGCGGCGGTATCCAGGCAATGCTTCCGTTGCCGGTTTTCTTGCATGAGTGATCGTATCACCCACTGGTGCATCGCCGACATTTTTAATGGCTGCGGTCAGGAAACCGACGTCCCCTACTGTCAATTCATCACGAAGAGTGGCTCTTGGCGTGAAAACACCCGCTTCGATAACTTCAAATTCTTTATCGCTGGACATCATTTTGATTGTGTCTCCTGGCTTGACCGTTCCTTCGACAATACGAATATACGAAACGATTCCGCGGTACGGGTCATAGAGCGAGTCAAAAATCATCGCTTTTAATGGCGCACTTGGATCACCGGTTGGAGCCGGTATTTTTTCAACGATCTGTTCAAGAATCTCTTCGATCCCGATTCCTGCTTTTGCTGATGCCAGTACTGCTTCAGAAGCATCCAGCCCGATAACTTCTTCAACTTCCTGGCGAACTCGTTCAGGATCAGCTGCCGGCAGATCGATTTTGTTGATGACAGGCAGAATTTCCAGGTCATTATCCAACGCCAAATAAACATTCGCCAAAGTCTGCGCTTCAATGCCTTGTGCAGCATCAACGACCAGTACGGCCCCTTCACAAGCTGCCAGACTGCGCGAAACTTCGTAAGTGAAATCGACGTGTCCCGGGGTATCAATCAAGTGCATGATATACGTTTCGCCGTCTTTTGCTGTGTAATTCAGTTGGACAGCGTTTAATTTAATAGTGATGCCGCGTTCCCGTTCCAAATCCATGGAGTCAAGCAGCTGCTCTTTCATTTCTCTGGCGGTTAGGGCATTTGTTCTCTCAAGTATACGGTCTGCAAGCGTAGATTTTCCGTGATCGATATGGGCAATAATCGAAAAATTACGTATTTTGCTTTGACGCGCTAATCTCTGTTCTTGGTTCATGGTCCACACTCCTATACAAACTACTATGAATTATAGCAGTACCACAGCCAATGGGCAATGAAAGCACCGGAAATGATTTCACTGTCAAGGGAAACTTCTTTGCACTTATCTATTGCATTCCTTCCCCTGGTTTGATAAAATAACTCATGTTGTATAGAGACATTAAAGAGTTGAGGTGTTTCCCATCTCTTTTCCTATTTGTCTAGGAGGTGAAAGATATGCCAAACATTAAATCTGCAATCAAACGCGTACGCACTAACGAGTCAGCTAACGCTCGCAATGTACAGACGAAATCAGCAATGCGTTCTTCAGTGAAAAAAGCCGAAACAGCTTTGACTAACAAAGACGAAAACGCTGGCGCTTCTGTGAAAGCGGCGATTAAACAAGTGGAGAAAGCTGCTTCAAAAGGCTTAATTCATAAAAACACTGCAGCTCGCAAAAAATCTCGCTTGATGAAACAAGCGTAAAAACGCTAAAAGCCGGTTCCTTTAACAGGAACCGGCTTTTTTTCTTTGATTAAAACAGCGGTGCAATAGAGCTCCTCTTAAGATATTAATATTTTATCCAAAGACACATGGGGATATACCCCTTCGACAATAAAGGAGCTGAAAAACCAGCTCCTTTTCCGCTTCTTACTTAGTTATGAATCTGTTCAACTTTTCTTCATTGCACGTTTCATCAGAAAGAATTCCAGTACGCGTTCACGGTTGCCGCTGACCGTCTTCAATTGGAGGTCGATGTCTGCCAAATCGCCCAATACCTCGAGCAGCCGTTTCTCTGAAATTTGCTGGCGCTTTTCAACAAGTAATTTCACGCGGTATGGATGGGCTTTCAGTTGTTTGGAGATTTGCTGGGCATGGTAGCCCTTTTTTTGCAGATAATAGAC
>CAZGMW010000236.1:0-3619 GCA_964526895.1 uncultured Planococcus sp.
GGAACGCTGATTTTCTTAACGGCGTCTTCGAAAAAGAAGAAATTGACGAAGTTCTTCATTTTGCCGCCAATTCCCTTGTCGGTGAGTCGATGGAAAATCCTTTGAAGTATTTCGATAATAATGTATATGGCACACAGGTGCTGCTGCAGGCAATGACGAAGCATGACGTGAAAAAAATCGTCTTCTCTTCGACTGCTGCAACTTACGGCGAGCCGGAATCGGTTCCGATTACTGAAACGATGCCAACCAATCCGACCAATGCCTATGGCGAAACCAAACTGACCATGGAAAAATTGATGAAGTGGACAGGCATCGTGCATGGCTTAAAATACGTTTCCTTGCGCTATTTCAATGTAGCGGGTGCCAGAGCAAGCGGCGAAATCGGAGAAGATCACCGCCCCGAATCTCATCTAGTGCCGATCATTTTGCAGGCGGCACTTGGACAGCGGGATGAAATCATCGTGTTCGGAGATGATTACGACACGCCGGATGGAACATGTATCCGTGATTACGTCCATGTGGAAGATTTGGTCAACGCCCACCTGTTGGCGCTGGAGTACTTGAGAAAAGACGGGGAAAGTGACGTATTCAACCTCGGCAGCAGCGAAGGATTTTCGGTGAATGAAATGATTTCTGCAGCCCGTTCTGTAACCAGCAAGGAAATTCCTGTTAAAATCGGTCCCCGCAGAGCAGGCGACCCGAGCATCCTGGTTGCCAGTACGGATAAAGCAAAACAGATCCTGGGCTGGAATCCTATAAATACTTCTTTATCGAAAATTATTGAAGATGCATGGAACTGGCATTCTTCCCATCCAAACGGCTATGCAAAGGATGAAGAAATATGATTTACCAAACCCTTGCCGGTCTCATTCAGAAAGCCCTCGAAACGGGATTGATCGAAGCGGCTGATCGCGATTATGTCCGCAATCAAGTGCTGGACTTGCTGGGATTGGCTTCTTATCCCGAAGAAGCTGTCGCACCCTTAGATGGTGACATTCCCGACCTATTGGAAGATCTCATTGCCTATGCTGTAGAAAATGGCATCATTGAAGATTTATTGGATGACAAGGAAATATTATCAGCGAACATCATGAACTGTTTTGTCGCGAGGCCTTCTGTCATCAACGCTGCATTCAATGAAAACTATGCTGACTCACCGATCGCTGCGACCGATTATTTTTACGAACTCAGCAAAAACAGCAATTACATCCAGATGAACCGCATCCGGAAAAACATTTCCTATAAAACGGACACACCATACGGTCAGATGGACATCACGATCAACTTGTCAAAACCGGAAAAAGATCCGGAACAAATCAAACGTGAACGTGACATGAAGCAAACACTCAGTTACCCGAAATGTCTCCTATGCAAAGAAAACGAAGGCTATGCTGGGCGGATCGGCTACCCGGCTCGGGCAAACCACCGGGTCGTCCATATTCCGCTGACCGGTGAAAACTGGTATTTCCAGTATTCGCCCTATGTCTATTACAACGAGCACAGCATTCTTCTTTCTGAAGAACACCGGGACATGAAAATCGACCGCGGCGGCTTTGAACGGCTGCTCACCTTTACGGAATTGTTCCCCCATTATTTTATCGGCTCAAATGCCGACTTGCCTATTGTCGGCGGCTCGATCCTGAGCCATGACCATTACCAGGCAGGACGCTATGAATTTGCCATGACGCGTGCGGAAGATGCCTTTTCATTCCGTTTGGATTCCTATCCGGACATTACGGCAGCCGTCGTCAAATGGCCGATGTCTGTCATTCGCTTAACTGGCGAAAAAATCGACAGCCTGGTGAATGCAGCGGATGAAATCCTGCAGACATGGAAAAATTATTCGGACGAAGCGGCGGACGTCTTGGCTTTTACCGGTGAGACGCCCCACAATACAGTCACTCCGATCGCCAGAAGACGCGGTGAACTTTTCGAAATCGACCTGGTGCTGAGAAACAACCGGACCACGACGGAGCATCCTGCCGGGATTTTTCATCCTCACGCAGATGTCCATCACATTAAAAAAGAGAATATCGGCTTGATTGAAGTGATGGGGCTGGCTGTGCTGCCTCCCCGCTTAAAAGAAGAGCTTGAAGAAGTGCAGGAATATCTGCTCGGCAACGCGGATCATGTTGACCCCATTCACCTCGAGTGGGCGGAACAATTAAAGGCGCAGTACGGCACGCTTTCGCTTACGGAAGACGCCCAAGCTCTACTGCAAAAAGAACTGGGCAAAAAATTCGTCAGAACACTTGAAGACGCCGGTGTATTAAAAGACGCTGCAGCATTCAAACGCTTTATCGATGCAGTAAACAACGAAAAGTGAAGCTAGATGACCGATTAAACGATTAACGCATTTACATACATGGGAGGGATTTAGATGGCAGGCTTGAATTTAGTGAATATCCGAAAAGAATACGAAAAAGGTGTCGTATCCGTACAGGACTTTAATCTGGAAATCCGTGACAAAGAGTTTCTGGTGCTGGTTGGGCCTTCAGGCTGTGGAAAATCCACGACTCTGCGGATGATCGCGGGTCTTGAGGAGATTACCGAAGGCGACCTGTATATCGGTGAAAAAAGAGTCAACAATGTTTCACCGAAAGACCGTGATATTGCGATGGTCTTCCAAAACTATGCACTCTATCCGCACATGAGCGTATATGATAATATGGCTTTCAGTTTGAAGCTTCGCAAAATGAAAAAAGATGACATCAAAACACGTGTGGCGAATGCCTCGAGCATTCTGGGCCTTGATGATTATCTGGACCGCAAACCCAAAGCGCTCTCTGGCGGCCAGCGCCAACGTGTTGCGCTCGGCCGGGCAATCGTCCGCGATGCTGAAGTGTTTTTGATGGATGAACCGTTGTCCAACCTGGATGCGAAACTACGCGTCCAGATGCGCACCGAGATCCAAAAATTGCATCGCCGCCTGCAAACGACCACTGTCTATGTGACGCATGACCAAACAGAAGCCATGACCATGGCTACACGTCTTGTAGTCATGAAAGACGGCTTTATCCAGCAGGTCGGATCGCCAAAAGAAGTTTATGACAAACCGGATAATATGTTTGTCGGCGGTTTTATCGGCTCTCCTTCCATGAATTTCCTGCGCGGAAAACTCGTCGGTGATTCATTTGTAATGGAAGGTGTGAAAGTGCTCGTGCCTGAAGGAAAGATTTCAACATTGCGGGATCAAGGTTATGCAGACAAGGAAGTCATCCTCGGCATCCGGCCGGAAGATATTCACGATGAACCGTTGTTCCTCGAGTATTCACCGCATACGAAGATCAAAGCATTTGTGGAAGTTTCGGAATTGATGGGTTCAGAGATTGTCTTGTACTCAAAAGTAAACGACCAGGATTTCGTTGCTCGTGTAGATGCCCGGTTCAACGTGGAATCAGGCCAGACGATCGATATGGCATTCGATATGAACAAAGCGCATTTCTTCGACATCGACTCGGAACTTCGCATTAAATAAACAGCAAAACCGGCCCGAACTTCGGCCGGTTTTTTTACGTCAAAATTTATTCCATAAAAAAGCCCATGCAGCCCTCCCTTCTGTTAGTGGATTGATATCCAACTTCCGGGCAGGCCACATGGGCTTTTCATCTATTCATTT
>CAZGMW010000237.1:0-3595 GCA_964526895.1 uncultured Planococcus sp.
TTTGTGAAATAGCCAGTTTCCGTAGACTGTCCGCATCTACTTGAGCCAAATGCATGTCAATCGCCTGCTGGATATTCGGCAAAATGGCCGTCTTGAATTCATCTTCGATAATGGGTCCAATGCGAGAGCCGAATTTCATATAGGCCTGTTCTTCGGCAGTCTGGTGTACTGTATCCAGTATGGAAGGGTTACTGTAATAGAATTCTGATGGATCCAGCCAATCATATGTAGTGTGAGTATTCGGACTTTTCTCGGCATGGGTTTTGAGTTCCGGCTTTTCTTCAAGCAAGTTTTCCCAAATCGCGTGGTTGGGAGGAATCATCCCGAGACTCAGGACGGCTACCGCGACCACAAGCGATTTTTGCCACCAATTTTTCATCTCAATCACCTTCAATTTCGAACAATTTGTAAACATCTTCTTTTTATACTACGAATTATAGTGGTAAAGGTTTCATCTTCTTGAAATTCATTGTACAATAAAAACATCAAATAAGCGCTTTTTTTTTGAAAAAGGAGGAATTTTTCATGGAACCATCAATCCTTATCGGCCTAGGACTCCTACTAATGCTCGGTTACTTGACTTCGTTAAGCTTTACCGACTAAAATCTCGAGCAACAAAAGCCCTTCCTGCTATCAGGAAGGGCTTTTGTTGCTTTAGGGAGTATGGATGACACCGTAATGAAATTTCGTATTTGGGCGTACCCGCCTATTAAAACCGAATTTCTCAAAATCCTCTGAACGGAAATGGGCTTTTAAAACGACTGCTTTTTTGGCAACTCGCTTCGCCTCCTCCACCCATTCCTCAGTCAGCTGGCCCATGTCCGCGCTATCGCGGACAGGAGTGAAATTATTCGCTTCTATAATTACTTCCTTAAACATGGGATCCATATAGATCACATCGAATAGATCACTCTTCTGCTCTTTCAGAAAATCTATTGAATTTATCGCCTTCACTTCAATCCTTCTCATTGCTTCGCTTAGATGCGGCATCGCATTGTAACGTTTCAGCCCTGCTTTGAGTACATATGCAATATTCGGATTGCTTTCGCATCCTACAATTGTTCCTGCAGAACCAACATATTGCGACACTGTAATTGCATCTGAAGCCATGCCCAGTGTGCAATCCAGAAAACTCCCGCCAGGCTGGAGACCTGAAATTTCAATCAATGGATCCCTTTCCAATGGACGTTTGGTGCGAAAGGCCGCTGAATTCGGGTGAAAAAAGAACGGCTCTGTTTTACCCATGGGATAAAACTCAAGCCGTTCTTTTAGAGCCACTAAGATATCCTTTTGTTCATCGGCATGCATTTTCTCTATAGAACGTTTATTGCGGATGATAAAATCGATATCCAGCTCCTCCGCAATCCTTTCAGCCTCTGCTAAAATGGTTGCAGTTGGCCGATAAGCTGTCGTGACAATCGTATCCATTATTCAGCGACCTGCTCCAAAGCTTGTTTTAGATTATCGCGTATATACTCTACAGTATGGTCTTCTATTTGTTCACGCGGAATAAAATAAGCAAGTTCCCCGTCTTTTAATACCGCTATTGAAGGAGATGATGGCGGTACATCTTCGAAATAGCTGCGCATCTGTGCAGTCGCTTCTTTCTCCTGCCCAGCAAAAACCGTAACCAAATGATCCGGTCTTGATTCCGTTACGTTTAGGGCTTCGATGACAGCTGGACGGGCAAGTCCCGCCGCACAGCCGCATACGGAATTAATAACTGCCAGCGTAGTGCCTTTTGCTTCGCTGATATGTTCATTGACATCTTCCGGTGTAAGCAATTCCTTAAAGCCGTTATCCGTCAATTCCTTGCGCATCGGTGTTACGATGCCTTTCATATATTCATCATATGCATTCATTTCTTTTACCACCTTCTAATAGACTCGCTCCTAATTAATGAAGCTCCTGATTCCATTCTAACGGAATCTTTAGGTGTTTTCATGCATTTGAGTTTATTAATATTTCGGATACTCATCATTGATAAATTCAAGAAGCTGTTCAAACTGATCAGCCTCATACCATTCATATGGCACCTGCTGGTCAACTTTTCCATCTTCCTTGATCTTTAAACTGGTGGCTGATAACTGCACTATACGGCTATCATCAACATCATCACTCTTATCTTTTATTGCATGATCATTGAACCGCTCCAAGATTTTATTGAAAAGCTCTTCTCTGGCTTCTTCATTTTTAAATTCCCACGACTCATATTTACCTTGGCTGATTATTTCAATTGAAAAGATATTTCCTTCCATGTAAAAACCTCCTTCATTTTAAAACAAAAATAGCTGTTTCAGAAGGTAATACCTCTTTCTGGATACATGGAAACATCAAACACTCAAATCTCATTAAGCAAAGGCATTGAAAAATGACCAGCGGCTTACATAGCCACTGGTCAGAATTTCATAAATATTTTACTGCTGTTCTTTCATGGCTTGGCGCGCTTCGGTCATTTGTTTCCAAACGGACCCTTCCGCTTCTTCACCTTGTTCAATACGTGCAATCGCCATTTTAATCTGTAGCTTGACCTCAAATTCGGGGTCGTCAACAGCTTCCTTCAATGCAGGCAGTGCCGCTTCTGTTCCTGTTTCATACAGGTACATAGCTGCCCGCCAGCGGACCAGTTTGTTTTTATCTTTTAATGTTTCAATCATGATGGGTTCGAACTCTTCGAAGCCTAAATCGCTTATTGTATCGCCAGCTGTTCTGCGGACAGCCCAGCTCTTATCTTTCATCGCTCGTTCAATATACGGCAAGACCTCTTTATCATTAATATCTCCAAGGTAGATTGCAGCCTGACGGCGTATCGACATTTTCTCGTCATTCAGCGCTTTCTCCAATAATGGCAGATCAACTAAATCAGCTTCGATCATTTGGTCAAGTAATTGAAAACGAGTTTCCCATTCCGGTACATCAAATTCCTCGACTGAAACTTTTTGTCCGCGTGAAACGGCTTCCGGTTTCTGTGGATCTCTTGTATGCGTCAAAGCATCCAACCGCTCCTGCGGGTAAGCCGCTTCGATTTCTTCTACCATACTTTTGCCAATTTCGTCTTTTTCCCCGTAACGCACACCGTAATCTGCCCATTTGCGCTGCAGCAGGTAGTTTTCTTCTGTCGGGTCCATGACGATGCTCATTGCGGTTACAAAGCGCTCCGGCATGCCGAAACGTTCTTCGGAGCTGTTATCAAATACCTTCACTTGCAACGGAATGCCTTTAAATTCCTGAACATGGACATATACTTCCCCGTAATGCTCATCCAACTCTATTTCATTGCCGGTATTTTCACTGTCTTCACCAAGAGCCCGGCGCACATCCGCCAAAATATTTTCCCAGCCAAATTTGGCATTGCGTTCCACAGCCAGAAAATCCGCCACATGGTAAACACCTTTTACTCCTTCAATTGACAGGATATCCTGTATTTCCTTAGGGGCACCGTCTAAATTCTTCTCACTGTAGTTATGGCTTTTGCCGAACGGAAGCTCTTGATCAATAATCACTTTCATCGTATTCGGGCTTGGTGTAGGCTCAATCGTTTTGATCTTCACAAAAATCCCTCCTGCAAAATCTTTTATCCTTCAGCCAGATCCTG
>CAZGMW010000238.1:0-3590 GCA_964526895.1 uncultured Planococcus sp.
ACAGCCAAAAGAGACTGTCCGGCAACTGATTGATCACAACAAACTCAACTTCTCCGTACTTATGGTCAGTATAGCAGGAATTGGCGGAATATTGACTGGTCTTCAAAATTCAGGCTGGTTCCTGGATCTGTCACCCATATTATTTGCACTTGGCATATTGATTGCCGGCATTATCAGTGGCTTATTAAATCTCGGCATCAGTTCCCTTCTTTACACGGGAATCGGTAAATTATATGGTGGACGCGGCAAGCTGAGGGATATGGCGATTGCTATCGGACCGATGATGATCCCGCAAATTTTCGTCTTACCGGTTTTGATCATCTATGTACTTATATATGGTGAGCAGTTCTTTACAGTGCCAGATGATTTCAGCATTACTTCCCTGCCTCTCGGGGCTTATCTTTTTTTGACTGTGCTCACAATCATCACTTCCATCTGGACTATTGTCATTTCTTCAAAAGCCATAGGAGTGGTTCACGGTTTTTCAAGCTGGCGCGGTCTTGGTGTCCTTCTAACAATTATGGCGCTTGTCTTCTTCACTGTATTGCTGATCGGCATAGGCATTATTATTTTTACGTTCTGAAATTAAATCAATGAATAGAAAAAAGCGGGCGCATTGGATGCGCCCGCTTTTACCATTTTTATTCGACTGTGAGATAACGGACCAAAACAGATCCTGTTTTCGTTTCGCCGTACACAAGCATTGGAGCCGCAGTAGCTGCTCCGTCTTCTTTAGAGAAGCGGACGGTTTTCTGCATAAATTGCCCTTGTTCATGGGTATGGTCGACATCGGATAATAATACGTCCATTTTCCCAAGGTTGGAAGATACTTGGCCTTTTAATGGCAGATGGGATGGAATATACAATTCCACATTGCCAGCCAGCGTTTTCGCTTCCACTTTACGTGCCTCTTTACAGCGTGAAGTCACAACTACATTACCGTTTAACGATTTTGTCTCGATAGTCTGAATATCCCCATCTACATAGATGCGGCCGTTTAAAGTTTCAGTTTCAAGAACTTTCCCCTTAACGTCCTGCACCTGGATCGCACCATTAGCTGTTTCCAGTTCTGCATCAGCAAATTCGCCATTCTTCAATTCAATTTTTCCATTGGCTGTTTTCACTTTCAATAAAGCTGCATCGATGCGCTTCATCGTAAAACCGCCATTGAACAAGCGTACTGTGATCTGATCGAATTGTTTTACAGGTACATAAAGTACCACATTCACCTGTGTTGTTTTCAATTCGCTGATAATACGAAGCTTATTGTCATCTGCGATAAAAACAAATTTGTCATGGAAATCACGTCTGGCCTGTTCTTCAGATTCTGCACGATATGCTTTGATGTTGCATTCCGCACGCAGCATGCCGTCCTGAGAAGGATAGATTTCCAGCTGGCCATTTGCAATATCCGCGATTACCGTGCTGACTTCTGTTCCTTCTTCCGTGAAGCTTTCATTAAACTGATACGCTTCCCCGAAAGGTGAATCGAATTCCATCGTTTTCAATTTGCCGACGGAAGTCTGCATGAATGACATCATCCGATCACCTAGCTGGTTGATGTCATTCGAGACATTTTTCGAAAAATCTTTGGAGAGGTCTTTCGAGAACTTTTTGACCATATCTTCCGGTCTGAAGAATCCTCTTTTCCCTCGTTTTTCACGACGGCCATAATCTTCCCGGCCATATGAGGAATCCCGTCCGGAAGCGCCTCCTCCATCAATCGCTTTCAATAATTCGACTGCTTCCCTTGCCGAAATCGTGCCATTTTCAACCATGTCCAATATGCGCTCTTTTTCACTTTGCATGTAATGCGGCCTCCTCATCGTTCGTTTATAAAAACTTTTTCTTATCATAGATACGTTCGGTGCCTAAAAAGGTTTCACTTAGCCACTTTTTTCCGGCGGCTCGCTTTGTTCACTTTTTCTTCCATTCTTGCCCGGTCGCGTTCGAGGATCGGCTTCAAATATTTTCCGGTATACGAATTTTCAACCTCGGCAATTTCTTCCGGAGTTCCGGTCGCAAGGATAGTACCGCCTTTATCGCCGCCTTCCGGTCCGAGATCGATTAGATAGTCTGCCGTTTTGATGACATCCAGATTATGTTCGATGGTCAGAACAGTATCTCCGTTATCCACCAATTTCTGCAATACTTTCAGCAAGCGGGAAATATCATCTGCATGCAATCCGGTTGTCGGCTCATCGAGAATATAGAAAGATTTGCCGTTTGAACGTTTGTGAAGCTCAGATGCCAGTTTCACACGCTGGGCTTCACCACCGGATAAGGTTGTTGCCGGTTGACCCATCGTGACATAGCCAAGGCCGACATCAACAATCGTTTTCAACTTGCGATTGATTTTAGGTACGTTTTCAAAAAACGAATACGCATCTTCAACCGTCATGGCCAGTACATCAGCGATGCTCTTATCTTTGTACTTCACTTCCAAAGTTTCCCTGTTGTACCGTTTCCCGTGGCAAACTTCACACGGAACGTAAACATCGGGCAGGAAATGCATTTCTATTTTAATAATACCATCTCCGCGGCAAGCTTCACAGCGACCGCCCTTAACATTGAAGCTGAATCGCCCTTTTTGGTAGCCCCGGACTTTTGCTTCGTTCGTTTTGGCATAGACATCGCGAATATCATCAAAAACGCCGGTGTAGGTGGCGGGATTTGAACGAGGCGTCCGTCCGATCGGTGACTGGTCAATATCGATGACCTTCTCCAGCTGCTCATATCCTTTTACCGAATCAGTTTTCCCGGGTTTAATTTTCGCTCTGTTCAGCTTGCTCGCCAAAGTCTTGTAGAGGATTTCATTGACCAGCGTACTTTTACCTGAACCAGATACCCCGGTTACGGCTGTGAATACGCCAATCGGTATATCGACATCCACTTTTTTGAGGTTATTTTCACTTGCGCCACGAATGGAAATGGAACGTCCATCCAGTTTTCTGCGTTCCGCAGGAAGCGGAATGAATTTCTTGCCGCTTAAATATTGCCCTGTCAGCGACTTTCTATTTTTCATCACTTTTTCAGGAGTTCCAGCAGCGATGATTTCTCCGCCGTGCACGCCTGCACCCGGACCGATGTCAATAAGATAGTCTGCCGCCAGCATCGTGTCTTCATCATGCTCGACGACTATTAATGTATTGCCAATATCCCGCATATTTTTCAGCGTATTGATCAGACGGTCGTTATCACGCTGATGAAGTCCGATTGATGGTTCATCTAATATATAGAGAACACCTGACAGGCGGGAACCAATTTGTGTCGCCAGGCGGATTCGCTGCGCTTCGCCACCTGACATTGTTCCGGATGCCCGGTTCAACGTCAGATAATCCAGCCCGACATTGATCAGGAAGCCGAGCCTCTCTTTAATCTCTCTCAGAATCAATACAGAGATCTGCATATCTTTTTCCGACAGCTCCAGGTTTTTGAAGAAATTATCCGCCTCGACAATCGAGAATTCCGAAACTTTCCCGATATGCAGCCCATTCACTTTCACTGCCAGGGATTCCGGTTTCAGGCGATAGCCTGTGCATGATGGACACGGTTGCTCAGCCATATATCTCTCCATTTGATCACGTGTG
>CAZGMW010000239.1:0-3571 GCA_964526895.1 uncultured Planococcus sp.
ATCCTTATTTCTTCACTACTCCAATATCTCTCGAATAGACTCTCTGGCTTCGTCGTTTTTCAGCCTGTAATGTCCGTCTGTCTTGTCAGTATTAAACAAGTCTAACCCGGTATCAAAATCGAGCCATAAACTGAGTGTGTCAATCGATCCGTTATTGTAAACCATCACGATACTATAGTCTGGCTGCCGCGAGATTTCATATGATCCGTTTTCGTGATTCGCTTTATTAAGTGAGCCTGTAAAACTTTCAATTTCTTTCTGATCGTCAATTACAAAAACTTCGCCAAATTCTTCATTCGCATAATCATAAGTCGACACTTCCAGTAGCACCGGCACTTCTTTAAAGTCATTGGATGGAAGGACGAGATTTATTATCATTAAAACAACACCTGCTGCAAGCGCTATCCACAAAAGCTTCTTCATAGACCGTCCCCTCCTTTATTGTATAGACGTTGGCTTTGGAAATAAGTTACAGGTACTTATTGCAAAAATATAACCAAGTTAACTGGTCAGAATAAAAGGTTTTATTGTATAATGATTTCATCCTCTAATTGAGTGAATTGTTTGAGATTAAAATTTCTTTGCGGAAGGAATTGAAGATAGATGAAATATGGATTTTGGCTGCCGATTTTCGGCGGATGGCTGCGCAATGTGGAAGATGAGAATATGCCGGCGACGTTTGACTATGCGAAAAGAGTGGTGCAGTCGGCGGAGCAATGGGGTTATGATACGACATTGATCGCTGAGCTGAATTTGAATGATATCAAAGGGATGGAAGCGGATTCGCTGGAGGCGTGGTCGACGGCGGCGGGGCTTGCGGCGGTGACGGAGAAGATTGAGATTATGGCGGCGATCCGTCCGGCTTTCCATAATCCGGCGGTGACGGCGAAAATGGCGGCGAATATCGACCAGATTTCGAATGGCCGTTTCACGCTGAATGTCGTGTCGGCCTGGTGGGCGGAAGAAGCGCGCCAATACGGCGGCCAGTTTACCGAGCATGACGAGCGTTACGAGCGGACGGATGAGTTTTTGGAAGTAATGAAAGGCATGTGGACGCAGGACGAGTTTTCGTTCAAAGGGAAATACTACGATATTCAAAACGCGCGGCTATCGCCAAAACCGGTTCAGCGTCCGAATCCGATTCTGTATGCGGGCGGCGAAAGTCCACGCGGCAAGAAGTCGATTGTCGAAGGCTGCGATGCCTATGTAATGCATGGCGGCACGGTGGAAGAAATCCAAGCGAAGATTGAAGATATGAAGAAGTTGCGGAAAGAAGCCGGCAAAACGCCGCTTCAGTCGTTCGGCATGGCGGCGTATGTTGTGTGCCGCGATACCGAAGAAGAAGTGGCTGCAGAATACGCACGCATTGTTGATATGAAAGAATCAAGTGGCTATGTCGGCTATGACGATTTCGTCAGCAAATCACAGCTGGAGCAACAAGTGAAGCTGGAGGATTATTCTGTATCGAACCGCGGCTTGCGCCCGAATCTGATCGGCACGCCGGAACAGATTGCCGACCGCATACTCGCATACGAAGCGGCTGGCCTTGATTTATTGCTGCTGCAATTTTCACCGCAGCTGGAAGAAATGGAACGGTTTTCAAAGAAAGTGATGCCGTTGGTTGAAGAAAAAAGAAAAGCACTTGTGTAAAGGTGACAGTCACCCACACAATTCAATTTAATATAGAAGGAGAATGCTCAATGACCGAAAAAATATATGTAATCCACGAAAATGAAGAATGGACGACGCATCTGTTCAAGCGACTGGACGAACTCCAATTGCCTTATGAAGACTGGTTCATCGACGAAGGTTTGGTCGATTTGAATGCCACTCCTCCTGAAGGCGTTTTCTATAGCCGTATGAGCGCTTCGTCCCACACACGCGGCCACCGTTATGCGCCGGAAATGGCGGATTCGCTATTGGCGTGGCTGGAGCATCACGACCGCACCGTTTTCAACGGCACGCGAGCGCTGCGTCTCGAAGTCAGCAAAGTGAATCAATATATGGCGCTGAATGCAGCCGGCATCCGCACGCCGAAAACGATTGCCGCCAATGGACGTGAACAAATTATTGCGGCAGCGGAGAAATTGGACGCACCATCGTTCATCACTAAGCATAACCGCGCGGGCAAAGGGCTTGGCGTCCGCCTGTTTCATTCCATAGACGCGCTGAAGGAATATCTAGACGGCGGCGAGTTTGATCCGTCGATCGACGGCATCACGCTGATCCAGGAATACATCCAGGCGCCTGAGCCGTTCATCACGCGCTGCGAGTTTGTCGGCGGGAAATTCGTCTACGCGGTGCAAGTCGATACGTCGGAAGGATTCGAATTGTGCCCGGCTGACGCCTGCCGCATCGACGATCTTTTCTGCCCAGTCGGCGAGCAACCCCAAGAAACGCCGAAGTTCCAGGTGGTTGAAGGATTCGATGATCCAATCATCGCGAAGTACGAAGAGTTTCTCCGCAAAAACGACATCGCTGTAGCGGGAATCGAGTTTATCCGCAACGCTGCGGGTGAGATTTTCACTTACGACGTCAACACAAACACGAATTACAATTCAGATGCGGAAGCGGCTGCCGGCAAGTTTGGGATGCTGGAGTTAGCGAAACTTCTCGGTAAAGAATTGGAGAAATCGAAGGTTACAGTTTAATAGTAGAAACCGTTTTGATAATTGCTAAAAAACAGCTCAACCTGCATCGGCGAAAGCCAGAACGGGATGAGCTGTTTTTAATTCTATTGCATTCCCTTCTACTCCACACTCACCAATTCCATTTCAACTTCTCCATCAGCATTGACGGATTTGACTGATGCAAAGCCTTCCACCATATAATACTTGAAGCCATCTTCATTCGTGACTTCCACTGCATTGTCGAAAGTCTGATACTCGGTTTCCACGGTAACATTTACACCGGTGATTTCGAGCATAATCGTTTCATCGCCTAGACCATTGTTGAAAGTTTGGCCGACGCGAACGGGATAAACAAGCGCAACATCACCTTCGGAGTACGGATAGCCATAGGCAAAATAGTTATGATTCTCAAGCTCGAGATATTGATAGTCATTGCCGTCCATATCCACTGTCCACATAAATCCGTAAGTCAGACCACCGCGGTCCGGGACAAATTCAAAACTGTGAACCTCTGTTGTGCCATCTGCATTTTCATAAGTGTACACTTTGGTTTTGTCTTTCTGGTAAGAGCCTTCAATGACGGCGTCATTTTTGAATTCAGGTTCCAATGCCCGCGCCAGGAAAGCTGCATACTGACCACGTGTCACTTCCACTTGCGGGCGGAAAGTGCGATCAGGATAACCGATCGTGATATTAGCCGCAAGGATTTTGTTGATGGCTTCGGCATAATAGGCATCAGCCGGTACGTCCGTGAAAGTCGACTCGATCCCAAATGCAAGCTCAAACACCCGCTCCAGAATCAGCGCCATGTCACCTCGGATAATCGGAGCTTCAGGAAGGAATAAATCATCACCGACCCCCACTACATATCCAGCTTCTGCAGCTTCCGCGATCCAACCGCTGGCGTAATGGCCAGCCGGTACGTCACTAAACTCCGTAGC
>CAZGMW010000240.1:0-3562 GCA_964526895.1 uncultured Planococcus sp.
CATTCCAGCCCCTGAAACAGCCTGATATGTAGAAACTACAATCTTAGTCAAACCGAATGCCTCTTTTAACGGCTGCAGGGCACAGACCATCTGTATGGTTGAGCAATTCGGATTTGAAATGATCCCTTTATGCTTGACCAAATCACTCTTATTGACTTCCGGCACCACTAAAGGCACTTCGGGATCCATGCGAAACGCGCTTGTGTTATCGATTACAATTGCCCCTCGTTTAACCGCTTCTGGTGCAAATTTCTCGGACACACTGCCTCCTGCACTGAATAGCGCGATGTCTATTCCTTCAAAAGATTCAGGCACAGCTTCCTGTACGATAAAGGTTTGTCCTTTAAAATCAATTTCGCTTCCCGCTGAACGGCTGGAAGACAAAAAACGGATTTCGTTGACCGGAAACCCCCGTTTTTCCAGCTGGTCCTTCATTTGCTGGCCAACGGCGCCTGTTGCTCCCATGATTGCAATATTATAGGTTTTCACATGACTCTCTCCTTCGATGACAATTTGGATTATTGTATCATAATTCAACGCATTAACGCATCGAATCATTGAAAAAAGCATCCCCACATTAAGAGGATGCTTCTTTTGACCGAATGATTGATTGGGCTGGCCCTTGTTTCAATAATTCCAAAGTGTACTGGACTTTTTCCAATGAAACCTCTTCAATTTTCTTCAGAACGTCTTCAAAACTGATATGTCTCCCCAGCAGCAATTCATGCTTGCCATTGCGGCTCATGCGGGAACTGGTGCTTTCCATTCCGAGCAGCAGATTTCCTTTGAATTGTTCTTTTGAATCTTCGACTTCAGTCTGTGTAAAGCCTACTGAATGCATATTATGGATGGATTCCATAATCTTTTCCTGAAGCTCTGGCAATTGTTCATTGGAAGTGCCACCATATATCGCCATGGTGCCGTGATCCGAATACGCTGAATGATAAGAGTAGATCGAATAGGCGAGGCCGTGCTCTTCCCTGATTTCCTGGAACAGCCTTGATGACATAGTTCCACCGAGTATGTTATTCATTACCGCCAAATCATAGAGATGGGGATCGCTTATAGACATCCCTGGAAATCCGTAACAAAGATGGCCTTGTTCGATATCTTTATATTTTAGAGAATTTCCTGAAGTAAATATCGGTGCTTCGTAAGCTATGGTTTTATCAGCCATCTTAAAATCACCGAAGAGCTCTTCAATTTGGCGAATCAATTCCTGCGTAATATTTCCCGCAACTGACACAACTGTATTGGCGGGAATATAATACCGCTCCATAAAATTTCTGATGGTTTCCGCATCAAAAGTCTGGAGTGTCGCTTCCACTCCGAGAATCGGCGCACCAATCGAATGATCCGGATACATGACCCGCCAAAGCTGTTCATGAACATCATCATCAGCCATATCCTCCGTCATGCTGATTTCTTCAAGAACCACTTGCCGCTCCCGCTCGATTTCAATAGGGTCCATTACCGAGTTGAAAAACATATCCGCCAGTATATTGACGGCATGTCCCGCATGGTCATCAACCACTTTTGCGTAATAACAAGTATATTCTTTTGAAGTATAGGCATTGATATCTCCGCCGATGCGGTCAAACTCACGTGCGATATCTTTTGCGCTCCGGGTTGGGGTCCCTTTGAACAGCATATGTTCGATAAAATGGGTAATCCCGTTTTCATGGGCTGCTTCATCGCGCGAACCCACATTTATAAAAATTCCAACTGCTGCTGACCTGACATGCGGAATTTGTTCTGAAACGATCCGCAAACCATTCTTACAAGTATAGGTGCTTGCCATTCTTTATTTTCCCTCCAATAAGAAAAAATTGCCGACTTTCGTCGGCAATTTCCTGTTTTGCTTAATTAGCTTTTTCAGCTTGTTCTTTTTCTTCTTTCAGAACAATTTTCCGTGATA
Source organism: uncultured Planococcus sp. (assembly GCA_964526895.1). Taxonomy (GTDB): domain Bacteria; phylum Bacillota; class Bacilli; order Bacillales_A; family Planococcaceae; genus Planococcus. The sequence continues at coordinate 1,919 of CAZGMW010000240.1, forward strand.
AGTTTACTCGGCCTTGGCGGTCGATTTCAATGACCTTCACTTTAACGACCTGGTCCATCTTCAACACATCTTCCACTTCTTTCGTCCGTTCTTCCTGGATTTCAGAAATATGGAGAAGACCGTCTTTGCCTGGGAATAATTCGACGAATGCACCGAATTTCTCGATGCGTCTAACTTTTCCTTCGTAATATTCCCCGACTTTCGCTTCGCGCACAATGTTTTCAATCATTGCTTTCGCTTTTGCGTTCATTTCCTCATCAACAGAAGAAATGAAGATGGTGCCGTCTTGCTCTGTATCAATTTTAACGCCGGTTTCATCAATGATCTTGTTGATCACTTTTCCGCCTGGTCCGATTACATCGCGAATTTTATCCGGATTGATCTTGACCATGATAATTTTCGGTGCAAATTTGGACAATTGCTCTCTCGGTTCTGAAATCGTTGCAAGCATCGACTCCAGAATGTGAATGCGGCCGATTTTCGCTTGCGTCAATGCTTCTTCAAGGATTGAGCGTGACAGGCCATCAATTTTGATATCCATTTGCAATGCAGTTATACCTTCAGCAGTACCGGCTACTTTAAAGTCCATGTCGCCGAGGTAATCTTCCATTCCCTGAATGTCAGACAGCACTGTGTAATTTTCGCCTTTTTTAACAAGACCCATTGCAATACCTGCTACAGGCGCTTTCAGAGGAACACCTGCATCCATCATCGCAAGAGTTGATGCACAGATACTTGCTTGTGAAGTCGAACCGTTCGACTCCAAAACTTCTGCTACAAGACGGATTGTGTATGGGAATTCTTTTTCGTTTGGAATTACCGCTTCAAGAGCACGTTCGCCAAGTGCCCCGTGCCCGATTTCCCGGCGGCCTGGTCCACGAAGGAAGCCAGTTTCTCCGACAGAGAATAACGGGAAATTATAATGATGCATAAAGCGTTTTGTATCTTCAATGCCAAGGCCATCGATAATTTGCACATCGCCAAGTGCGCCAAGTGTACAAATGCTCATCGCCTGTGTTTGGCCGCGTGTAAACAATCCTGATCCGTGTGTGCGCGCCAGCAGGCCGACTTCAGAGGATAATGCACGAATTTCAGAAGGTCCGCGTCCATCGGGGCGGATTTTTTCATCTGTGATCAAGCGGCGTACTTCATCTTTGACCATTTTATCGAGAATCTGGCCAGCTTGTTTTTTGACATCATCATCTGATTCTTCATACTGCTCCATTACACGTTTCTTTACTTCGTCAATCGCTTCATTGCGCGCCTGTTTTTCATTGATCTGAACAGCCGAGTTCAACTCTGCTTCAACGGAGTCTTTGATTGTTGCTGAAAGTTCAGCATCCAACTCATATAACTGAATTTCAGTCTTTTCTTTCCCGACTTCTGCAGCGATCTCTTCCTGGAACGCGATCAATTTCTTGATTTCTTCGTGTCCGAACATGATCGCTTCCAAAATAATCTCTTCAGAAACTTCTTTTGCTCCGGCTTCAACCATATTGATGGCATCTTTTGTTCCCGCTACAGTCAGGTTGATGGAACTCTTCTCCAACTGCTCGTTCGTTGGGTTGATGATGTATTCTCCGTCGATCAAACCAACGATGACGCCGGCAATCGGTCCGTCGAATGGAATATCCGAAATCATCA
>CAZGMW010000241.1:0-3559 GCA_964526895.1 uncultured Planococcus sp.
GAATTATCATGCTGTTTCAGTTATAATTACACCATTAACTATAGAAAGAGGTTTTAATCGATGAAGCAAATGGATGCCAACGAAATCATTTCATACATACAAAATGCGAAAAAATCCACACCTGTAAAAGTTTATGTTAAAGGGGATGGAGTAGCAGCATTAAACTACGGCGACTCTGCAAAAGTTTTTGGAGAAGGCGGACACGCAACTGTTTTCGGTGAATGGTCAGATATTGAAAAAGCATTAAAAGAACACGAAGCTGCGATTGAAGATTATGTTGTTGAAAGTGATCGCCGCAATTCTGCGATTCCGATGCTGGATCTGAAAAACATCAACAGCCGCATCGAGCCAGGTGCTTTTATCCGTGAAAATGTTGAAATCGGCAATAATTGCATCATCATGATGGGAGCAGTCATCAACATCGGCTCGGTAATCGGAGATGGCACGATGATTGATATGGGTGTCATCATGGGTGGACGCGCAACAGTCGGAAAAAATTGCCACATCGGTGCTGGCGCAGTGCTTGCCGGCGTAATCGAACCGGCTTCTGCAACACCGGTTATTGTGGAAGACAATGTAATGATCGGCGCCAACGCTGTTGTTCTTGAAGGCGTGCGCATCGGTCAGGGCGCGGTTGTCGCAGCTGGAGCAATTGTTATCGAAGATGTTCCTGAAAATTCGGTAGTAGGCGGAACGCCAGCTCGCGTATTGAAATTGATGGATGAAAAAACCCGCTCGAAAACGGAAATCAAGCAAGAACTTCGTCAGCTATAAGGTTTAGTAATATGAACCTTATACAAATCAGAAGAGAGTTGCATAAAATACCGGAAATCGGTTTCCGCGAATTTAAAACGCAGCACTACCTGCTCGAAAAGATTCGCTCGATGCCGCAGGAAAGAATGGAAATTGCAGAATGGCAAACGGGCATTGCTGTAAAAATAAGCGGACTGGATGCGAACAAGCTCATCGCATGGCGTACTGACATCGATGGCTTGCCGGTAGAAGAAAATACTGGACTTGCTTTCAGTTCAGAGCATAAAGGCTATATGCATGCCTGTGGACATGATATCCACATGGCCAATGCCATCGGATTATTGGAACGTCTCTTGAAAGATCCGATAAAGCAGGATGTGCTGCTGCTTTTTCAACCGGCGGAAGAAGGGCCTGGCGGTGCATTGCCTTTCAGGGAATGGCTGAAAAATGAGCGTCCGGATCTGTGGCCGGATGAAATCTTCGCGATGCATATCGCTCCTGAACTGTCTGTAGGCACAGTTTCAACGAGACCGGGAATGTTATTTGCCAATACATCCGAACTTTTTATTGATTTGCACGGTAAAGGCGGACATGCGGCATTTCCTCATTTAACAGAAGATATGGCAGTGGCTGGTGCATCACTTCTGCTGCAGCTGCAGACGATTGTCAGCCGCAATATCAACCCGATGGACTCTGCTGTTTTGACGGTGGGCAAATTTACAGCTGGCACCGTTCAGAATATTATCGCCGAAAACGCCCGTCTGGAAGGCACGATCCGGACTCTGAATGATACTTCAATGCGGAAGATGAAAGAGCGTATTGAAGCAATCTGCAAAGCAGTTGAAACGGGTTATAATTGCCGTATAACAATTGATTATGGAGCCTCTTACAGGGAAGTGGACAACAACGCGAAATTGGCTGAACATTTTCTGGAGTTTGCCTCATCGGCCGATGGCATCACAGCTGTCCGCGCAGATGCCGCAATGACCGGAGAAGATTTTGGCTATTTCACTGAGCAAATACCCGGATTGATGTTCTGGGCTGGGGTAGACTCGGAATTCGGGCTTCACCATTCAAAAATAAATCCCGATGAAAAAGTTTTGGATTTAATGCCTGGCTTTATCCACAGCTATTTCAATGGGCTATAGCATATAGAAGGGGTTGTCTCAAAAGTCATGAAAATGGCTTTTGGAGACGGCTCCTTTTTTGCAATCTAAATTCACCAGAAACTTCCTAAGAGCGATAGAAACAATCGAGGAGAGTGTATAAGCGATCCAGACCGTTATCGAAACCAAATTTAATGAGCAGGATTAATGCTCGATATGAAGTATAAAAAAAAGCACCCCGATCCGCAAGGTTTTGAAAAATTTGCAGATCGGAGTGCTACCATTTGGTATAGATAATATTGATTTATTTCTGTTTCTTGCAGCGGCAATGAAAAGGGGCTCAAGCTTTGCCGGTTGGGGCTACTGAACGAGTTTCCTGCAGCAGGTCCTGCTTTCTTGCAGACCAGCTGGAGGCGATGAAGAAGCAGATCAGCAGTATGGCTGTTCCTGCAATATATGGGAATATCATATTGATATCGAAAAGAATACCGGCTAGGGCTGGACCAATCATGTTGCCAAGACTCATGTATGCATTGTTCATACCAGCTGCATAACCCTGCTGATCACCGGCCAATTTGGAGATCAACGTATTGATGGCAGGACGCAGCAAGGAAGCAGCTGTAAAGAATACAGCAGAGACGAGCAGAATGTTCCAAAACGTATTCACGAACAAAATACCGATCATGGCTGCTGCCGATACGAGCAGATTTACGAGAATCACTTTCATTTCTCCGTAACGTTTAAATAACCGGTCAATGACAAAAGTTTGGATCACTACTCCAACAAAACCGCCCACAGTGATAAGGATGGAAATTTCTTTCGGAGTGAAACCATGTTCTTTATCGACATACAAAGCGATAGTCGACTGGAAATTTGACAAACCGAAGGCAAAGATGAACATGACCAACAACATCACAAAGTAAGGAACATAAACAGAGCGCTTCATCTGTTGCCAGAGATTCTCTTTTTTATTTTCTGCCTGCTGTATGGTTGGAGCAACATCCGGCAGTGCAATATAGGACATGATGGCGGCTAATGTAGCGACAAGGGCAGCGATATAGAACGGAAACTGCAGACTGACTTCAGCAAGGAATCCGCCGAATCCGGGTCCGATCATAAATCCAAGAGACATCGATGCGCCAAGCAGGCCCATTCCTTTGCCGCGCTCTTCATAAGTCGTAATGTCAGCAACGAATGCCATCATTGGCGGGATCAGGAAGGCTGCCCCGAGACCACTGAAGAATCTGGCAAGATACAATACCCATAATTCGGTGGCGAGGCCAAAGACGAGCTGCGACATACCAAAAATCAGCAGTCCGACTATAATCAGCTTTTTCCTGCCATATTTATCGGACAGCTGTCCTGAGAGTGGGGAGAATAAGAATTGCGCAAAGGCGAAAGTGGCGATCAATGTTCCAAGCACCTGTCCGGCTACACCAAATGTATCCAGGTAAGCAGGCATGATCGGGATAATGAGCCCGATTCCGCTCATGGCGATGAACATATTGAACATGAGGATATATAATGCGAATTGATTTGACTTAACTGCCATAGGGCGTCCTTCTTTCATCGATTACTTCGTGTGACTAAGCTTCTAACTATTAACTTTGTTACTATACCCTATTTCATTGGAAAATAACAGGCAATGACACCGGCAAAAAGCATTTTTGCCGGTGTCATTTGCGACGAAGCTAGCGCAG
>CAZGMW010000242.1:0-3554 GCA_964526895.1 uncultured Planococcus sp.
TGTGAAGAATCCTAAAGGAAGAAGAACCGCTCAACCAGTGCGGTTCTTTTTTTATTTCAGGGATTTATTAATGGAAAAAACATACGTTCGCTTTTTGTTAGTGGAATTTTAGGGCATATGATAAAATAGAGGTAATGAAAAACGGGAGGACTATATATATGAAACAGGAATTCAATTTGCAAGCCCCATATGAACCTGCCGGTGACCAACCACAAGCAATAGCCGAACTGACAGAAGGAATCTATAACGGCAAGAGGTTTCAGACCCTGCTGGGTGCGACCGGTACAGGGAAAACTTACACCATGTCCAACGTTATCCAACAGGTCAAGAAACCCACTCTTGTCATGGCGCACAATAAAACATTGGCCGGTCAACTTTACAGCGAGTTCAAAGAGTTTTTTCCGGACAATGCTGTTGAATACTTTGTCAGCTACTATGATTATTATCAGCCGGAGGCATATGTGCCCCAATCCGACACTTATATAGAAAAAGATGCGAGCATCAATGATGAAATCGATAAGCTTCGGCATTCTGCCACATCTTCTCTTTTCGAACGGGATGATGTAATCGTAATCGCTTCGGTATCCTGTATTTACGGTTTGGGTTCGCCGAAAGAATATCGGGAACTGGTGGTATCGCTCCGCAAAGGGATGGAAATCGAACGCAATCAGTTGTTGCGCAAATTGGTGGATGTCCAATATGAGCGCAACGATATTAATTTTATCCGCGGTACTTTTCGTGTCCGCGGAGATGTTGTTGAAATTTTCCCCGCTTCGAGGGATGAAAGATGTTTGCGCGTTGAATTTTTCGGAGATGAAATCGACCGCATACGCGAAGTCGACGCATTGACCGGTGAAATCATCGGTGAACGGGAACACGCCGCGATTTTCCCGGCTTCCCACTTCGTAACACGTGAAGAAAAGATGGTCAAAGCCATTGAAAATATCGAAGCGGAACTGGAAGAACGGCTGAAAGAGATGCGCGCTGAAGACAAGCTGCTGGAAGCGCAGCGTTTAGAGCAGAGAACCCGCTATGATCTTGAAATGATGCGTGAAATGGGCTTTTGTTCGGGAATCGAAAACTATTCCCGCCACTTGACCTTGCGTCCGGCGGGTGCACAGCCTTATACGTTGATCGATTATTTCCCGGAAGATTTCCTGTTGGTTGTCGATGAAAGCCATGTGACACTGCCGCAGGTGCGCGGCATGTTCAATGGTGACCAGGCTAGAAAGAAAGTGCTGGTCGACCATGGTTTCCGCCTGCCTTCAGCAATGGACAACCGTCCGCTGACTTTCACTGAATTCGAGGAGCATATCGATCAGGCGGTATTTGTTTCCGCCACACCGGGCCCTTATGAATTGGAACATACACCGGAGATGATAGAACAGATCATCCGGCCGACAGGGTTGCTGGATCCGACCATCGAAATCCGTCCGATCGAAGGACAGATAGATGATCTTATGGATGAAATCCGTCTGCGCGCTGAACGCAATGAACGGGTGCTGATCACGACATTGACGAAAAAAATGTCGGAAGACCTGACAGCTTACCTGAAAGAAGCCGGAGTCAAAGTGAATTATCTTCACTCCGAGATCAAGACGCTTGAACGAATTGAAATTATCCGTGAATTGCGGATGGGTGTCTATGACGTGCTGGTCGGCATCAACTTGCTGCGGGAAGGTCTCGATATTCCGGAAGTTTCGCTCGTGACGATTCTGGATGCTGATAAAGAAGGCTTCCTGCGTTCCGAGCGCGCCCTCATTCAGACAATGGGCCGAGCCGCCCGGAATGCAAATGGGCAAGTTATCATGTACGCTGACAGAATAACGGATTCAATGCAAAAGGCGATGGATGAAACAACACGCCGGCGCACAATCCAAGCTGCATACAATGAAGAACACGGCATCACGCCGATAACCATACAAAAGAAAATCCGCGATGTGATCCGGGCGACAGTGGCTTCGGAAGAAGCGGAAGAATACGTATCAAAAGCGACAGCAGGCAAAAAACTCAAAAAAGAAGATCGCCTGAAACTGATTGCATTATTGGAATCGGAAATGAAAGAAGCGGCAAAAGCGCTTGATTTCGAACGGGCGGCAGAACTGCGTGATACTGTGCTTGAACTGAAAGCGGAAGGGTGATCGGATTGAAAAATCAGGAAATAAAAATACAAGGCGCACGTGCGCATAATTTGAAAAACATCGATATAACAATACCTCGCGATAAATTGGTCGTAATGACCGGTTTATCAGGGTCGGGGAAATCTTCACTTGCTTTTGACACGATTTATGCAGAAGGGCAACGACGCTATGTTGAGTCGTTGTCTTCTTACGCACGCCAATTTCTGGGCCAGATGGACAAGCCGGATGTGGACTTGATCGAAGGCTTGTCTCCAGCAATTTCAATCGACCAGAAAACAACGAGTAAAAATCCACGTTCCACAGTGGCAACGGTGACGGAAATCTACGATTATATGCGTTTGATGTATGCAAGGGTCGGCAAAGCGATATGCCCGAACCATGGCATTGAAATTTCTTCCCAGACCATCGAGCAGATGGTAGATCGACTGGTCATTTATCCGGAACGCACAAAAATGCAGATTCTGGCACCGCTTGTCTCCGGCAGAAAAGGGACGCACGCAAAGTTGTTTGAAGATATTAAAAAACAAGGTTATGTACGTGTGAGAGTCAATGGCGATTTGATTGACCTTGATGACAATATCCAGTTGGATAAAAACAAAAAACATTCTATTGAAGTGGTCATTGACCGCATCGTCATGAAAGAAGGAATTGCACCACGGCTGAGCGATTCGCTTGAATCCGCTTTGCGTCTGAGTGACGGGCGTGTATTGGTGGATGTAATGGAGCAGGAAGAATTGCTGTTCAGTGAACACCACGCTTGCCCGATTTGCGGATTTTCAATCGGCGAATTGGAACCGCGCATGTTTTCATTCAACTCGCCTTTTGGCGCATGCCCTGAATGTGATGGACTGGGCCATAAGCTTGAAGTCGACAAGGAACTGGTGATTCCGGATTGGAGCCTGTCCCTGAATGAGCATGCGATTGCTCCCTGGAAACCGTCCAGTTCCCAATATTATCCGCAATTGCTGACAGCTTTATGCAAACATTACAAAATTGATATGGATGCGCCGGTCAGCGAGTTGCCGGAAGAACACATCAACTTGATTCTCAATGGTTCCGGGAATGAAAAAATCCGGTTCCGGTATGAGAATGACTATGGGCAAATCCGCGACAACCACATCAACTTTGAAGGTGTATTGTCGAATGTGGATCGCCGTTACCGTGAAACTTCTTCCGATTACACACGTGATCAAATGGAGAGATATATGGCTGAACAACCGTGTCCGTCATGTACAGGCTATCGCCTGAAACCAGAATCATTGGCAGTGAAAGTGAATGGACTGCATATTGGGAAAGTTTCGGAATTCTCGATTGTCGAAGCGGATAGTTTCTTTAAAAACCTGGAGCTGTCTGAGAAAGATATGCAGATCTCTGTTCAGCTTGCTCGCCAAAGTCTTGTAGAGGATTTCATTG
>CAZGMW010000243.1:0-3544 GCA_964526895.1 uncultured Planococcus sp.
CTATTAAAGAAACACCCAGACGGTCTTTGACGCTGCCGGTAAAGGGTATAAGGTGAAATTTGTTGTTCCCGAGAAGTTCAGCCAGGAAAAGCAGGGATTGATGCGCGCACTTGGTGCGGAAGTCATCAATACACCGACTGAAAAAGGGATGAAAGGCGCTATCGCGAAAGCTCAGCAGCTTGCCGAAGAAGAGCAGGCTTTTTCACCTTCGCAATTCTCGAATCCGGCCAATCCGGAAACCTATGTCCGGACACTCGGACCGGAATTATGGGAAGCGCTTGATGGCAATATTGATATCTTTGTCGCCGGAGCAGGTTCAGGCGGCACATTTATGGGAACGTCCCGTTATTTGAAATCGCAAAACGATGACATTAAAACGGTGATTGTGGAACCCGAGGGCTCGATTCTGAACGGCGGAGAATCGGGACCGCATTTGACGGAAGGCATCGGAATGGAGTTTTTACCGGATTATATGGATACTTCATTATTCGAAGCGATCCACACGGTTACCGATCGGGAAGCTTTCGCCGCTTTCAAAGAATTGGCGAAACGGGAAGGACTATTGGTCGGCAGTTCTTCGGGAGCCGCATTCGTTGCAGCGTTAAGAGAAGCTGAAACCGCCAAACCGGGCAGCCATATCGTCACTGTTTTTGCTGATTCCAGCGAACGCTATATGAGCCAGGATATTTATAACAGAACCTTCGAGGAGGAAAATTGATGAGAGCCAAAACGAGATTGATCCATGGCGGCATTTTTGGAGACGAAGCGACAGGCGCCGTTTCCACGCCAATTTATCAGGTAAGCACGTATAAACAGGAAGCTGTCGGCAAATTCAAAGGCTATGAATATTCACGTACCGGCAACCCGACACGCCATGCGCTAGAAGAATTGATCGCAGACGTCGAATACGGACATGCAGGCTTTGCATTCGGTTCTGGTATGGCGGCGATTTCATCCGTTATGATGCTGTTCTCGGCTGGAGACCACGTCATACTTACTGATGATGTCTACGGCGGAACGTACCGTGTGATGAATAAAGTCCTGAACCGCTTCGGTTTGGAATTCACTTTTGTGGATACTGGAAATCTGGAAGAGGTAGAAGCGGCAGTCAAAGAAAATACGAAAGCGATTTTCATCGAGACACCGACAAATCCGTTATTGAAAGTGACGGATATTGAAGCGGTGGCGAAATTCGCCAAAACGAAGAATCTCTTGACGATCGTCGACAATACGTTCATGACACCATATTTGCAAAGCCCGATTAAACTTGGTGCTGATATTGTTCTGCACAGTGCAACGAAATATATCGGCGGACATAGTGATGTGGTAGCTGGCCTTGTCGTAGTGAATACAGAGGAACTTGCTTCTGAACTGCACTTCGTTCAAAACTCGGTTGGCGCAATTTTAGGGCCGCAGGATTCATGGTTATTGATGCGTGGATTGAAAACACTCGGCATCCGTATGGAAGAAACGGGAAGCAACGCACAAAAAATTGCTGAATTCCTGCAAGGACATGATGCTGTAGGGACGGTCATCTATCCTGGCCTTTCTGACCACACTGGCCACGAATTGATGAAAAAACAGGCAACCGGCTTTGGCGGCATGATTTCATTTGATGTAGGCAGCAAGGAAAAAGCGGGAGAACTTCTGGCGAAACTGAAATACTTCACGTTAGCCGAAAGCCTTGGAGCAGTAGAAAGTTTGATCTCGGTTCCGGCTCAAATGACGCATGCGTCGATTCCGGTCGAGCGCCGCGGCGAACTTGGGATTGTTGAAGGTTTGGTGCGGATTTCTGTCGGCATTGAAGACGTTGAAGATTTGATTGAGGATCTTGAACAAGCCTTAAAGTGATGGAGTACAATTATTAAGTCGAGTCAGGATTAAAAGATCTTCTTAATATGGAAGAATGGCGGCAATCGGGAAACCGGTTGCCGCCATTCTTTTTTTGTACATACTTTATTGGAAAAAGAGCCAAGTATTAGGCGATATAATAGAAAGGCAAAAATTGTTATTATATAATAGGCATTATATGACTATATCTATAAAGGCAGGTTCTACTATGAAAAAAAACGCTTCTGGGGACGATTATTGTTTTATTGGTTCTGGCTTTGCCGCTTGTTATTTGGCTGGCGAAGGATTATAAGCAATTGGAAGTCGCCATTATTGATAAAACTGTTCCAAGCGAGAGCTATCGTGAACATAAAGGGCTTACATGGATTTTGAATCATAACCGTTATAGTAAAAGTGATGAAACGAGCTATCAGGCAGAAATTGATTATTTCGGGTTCAAGCCCGATGAAGAAGAAGAAAGTTTTGAAATTGAAGATCTTACAACAATCGGTCCCGGTTATGATTTGATTTATTTGGCTGATACTTATGGTGTTTATGAAGATGATCTTCCGTGGCAAGAAGGGAATGAAGAAAGATCCGAGCTATTGTATGGCGGCCTTCAAATGCCTGAATGGCAGGCGGTAAAACAACAGGTAGCGGACCATGGGAGTGATTTGGTAGTAGAATTCAATACCTTCGCTTCTCCTACAGAAAGAACTGTGAGCCAGGATATGGAGCAGTTTCTCGGTGTAGAATGGACGGGGTGGACCGGCCGCTATTTTACAGATTTAACGGCTGGAGAAGCAGTGCCCGGATGGATTGTTGAAAATTATGAACAGGCAGGCGAAAGCTGGCAATATTCAGGCGGCGGCTTTGTGCTGGTTGAAGACGCAAGCGGAAAAATCATTGTCTTGTCTGAAGAACAAGGGGACGTTGCGGGCGAAGGTTTGCAAGTAAGTTTTACGGATGCCGGAAAGTCGGAATTTGATCTCGGAGAAAGTCCGTCCTTCGAATACTGGTTCGATATCAATAAATCGAAGGATGCAGATGTGCTTGCTGAATACGAATGGGATTTAACGCAAAAAGGACAGGACATTCTGTCAGAACAAGAAATTCCGGCGAATTTTATGGCAATATCACATAAAACAGTAAATGACGCCAATGTCTATTATTTTGCCGGAGATTTTGTCGATGTGGAAGATGTGCCGACTTTTTATCAATACAGTGGACTAGCAAAGATAAAATCATTTTTATCGTTGGATGCACTTGGAAGCTCGAATAATTTTTATTGGAAAACATATGTACCTGTGATGGAATCAGTGCTTGCCGAAGCATTTGAAAAAGAACAGGCTCCTACTGAGCAAGTGTCGACTGTCGCGACACAAGATGGCATCTCTTATCCAGCTCGTGTAAACGGAGAGCAATTCGAGGTTTTTGAAAATGGCGAATGGACAAATTTTACGGTCAAAGGCGTCAATATGGGTATGGCGAAACCCGGTACGTTTCCCGGTGAAGCGGCCATCACCCGTGAAGAGTATGAGCGGTGGTTTAAGGCGATCGGCGAAATGAATGCCAACGCGATTCGTGTGTATACCATTCATCCGCCAGCTTTTTATGAGGCATTTGCGCAGTACAATAAAACCGCGGAATCTCCTTTATATCTTTACCACGGTGTCTGGATTGATGAAGAACCGCTTATAGAAACAATGGATGC
>CAZGMW010000244.1:0-3541 GCA_964526895.1 uncultured Planococcus sp.
TGGCTAATCGCCACTACGCTGGTCTGTCTTATGCCTTTCAGAGCTAAACGGGCGCTGTCGCTTTTCTATAAAGCATAACCAGAATGATTTATGATATACTTATTTCATGCAGATGTAGAAAAGAGAGGGTTGCAGATGCCGTTTTTGGAGAATATCAATAACCTAACACCACTCGAACTTATAATCAATATGGCTGATATTTTATTAGTATGGTTCGTTTTATATAAATTGATCACGATTATTAAAGGGACAAAAGCGGTTCAGTTGTTAAAAGGGATTTTTGTCATCATCATCGCCCAATTGATCACACAGGCACTGAACCTGGAAACGCTGGGTTGGATTATGCAGGAAGTTCTCAACTGGGGTTTCCTTGCAATCATCATCATTTTCCAGCCGGAACTCAGACGGGCGCTTGAACAATTGGGGCGTGGAAAATTGTTTTCGAGCAGTACATTAAATGAAGAATCAGAGCGCAACCGGCTGATCGAAGCGATGACGAAATCAGTCAGTTATATGGCGAAACGGCGCATTGGTGCGCTTGTCTCCATTGAGCGTGAAACCGGATTGAGTGAGTATATCGAAACGGGAATTCCTATGAACTCAGACATAACGTCAGAGTTAATGATAAACCTCTTCATCCCCAATACCCCTCTGCACGATGGAGCTGTCATTGTCCAGAAAAACCGGATAGCGGCGGCGGCATGTTATCTTCCATTATCGGAAAGTCCATTTATTTCCAAGGAGCTTGGAACACGCCACCGTGCAGCGCTTGGCATCAGTGAAGTAACGGATGCCATTACCATCGTGGTGTCAGAAGAGACCGGCGCGATCAGTCTGACGGCCAATGGAGATTTGCACCGCAACTTATCATTGGAGGATTTTGAAGTGAAACTCCGACGTGTATGGTTTGGCGAAGAGCAGCAGAATCAAACTTCTTCATGGTGGAACTGGAGGGGAAAAAAGAATGGATAAAATGATGGACAACCCTTGGTTTTTGAGGATTACCGCATTGTTGCTTGCCCTTCTTATGTTCTTTTCAGTGAAAGCGCAGGAAGAAAACAGTAATTCGGCGGCCAGCAATACGATGACAGAGATCATTGAAGATGTGCCGCTTGAAGTATATTCCGATGATGCAAGTTTGATGGTAAGCGGAGTGCCTGCAACAGTTGATGTCTATATTACAGGCCCGACCAGCATGGTGCAGACAACTCAGCAGATCAAGGATTTCACCGTCTTTGCGGATTTGCGCAATTTGCCTCTTGGAGAGCATCGCATCCGGGTGCAAACCGAGAATATATCGGAACAACTCGGCGTTCGCATCGATCCGACTTTCCTGGACGTAATGATTGAAGAACGAGTGACTCAGGAGTTTAAAATTGATGCGGAACTGAATGAACGCCTAATTGCTGAAGGGCATGTGCTGAAAAGCATATCAGCCGATCCGGATACAGTAACCGTAAGCGGTCCGAAAAGTGTCATTGATGCCATCAGTTTTGTAAAAGCGACTGTAACAGTGGAACCGGGCTTGGATTCTTCCGTGACAAAAGAAGCAAGAGTGCGTGTGCTTGCCAATGACCTGACAAAACTGGATAATGTGACGATTGAGCCTGAAGTGGTTGAAGTCGAAGCTGTGATTGAGGAATACAGCAGAGATGTTCCGATTTCGCTGATACAGACGGGAACCCCCCTTGAAGGGATCTCGATAGAGGAAATCGAGACGGTCATCGATACCGTTAAAATTTCAGGACCACAGAATATCGTGGATGCGATTGAAGAATACGAAGTGGAAGTGAACGTCAGTGGGGTGACTCCATCTGATACATTGATTGAAGTGGAGCTGCCAGCTCCCGAAGGCACGAGTTCGGTAGATCCACTGAGTCTCATAATAGATGCTGATATCAATGTGGATGAGACTGTGGCGATGCCAGAAAACATCGATTCAGAAACTCCCGATTAAACAGAAGATACAGTGTCTCTGATTCTATACAAACTGAAGAATTAGCAAAAAGTTTCTTTTTGGAAGATTTTGTGTTATATGTAAATGCAGCGGGAAATTGAGGCCACATCAATTGAATGGTGAAAACAAGAGCCAAAAAGCTTGAATGGCTGATTTCGCCTGAAGTTTTTTCATTGATGAAAAGTTAGGCATTATTATCCGATATTGAATTGGATCTAAGGAGAGAATAGTAGCATGGGAAAATATTTTGGAACTGATGGAGTTCGCGGCGTTGCCAATAGCGAATTGACACCGGAGCTTGCATTTAAATTAGGCCGTTTCGGAGGATATGTATTAACAAAAAGCTCGAAAGACAAACCAAAAGTTCTGATCGGGCGCGACACGCGTATATCGGGCGAGATGCTCGAAGGGGCTTTGGCTGCCGGGTTATTGAGTGTTGGAGCGGAAGTCATGCGACTCGGTGTCATCAGTACTCCGGGCGTCTCTTATCTGACGCGCGTCATGAGCGCTGAAGCCGGCGTGATGATTTCGGCTTCACATAATCCAGTGGAAGACAACGGCATCAAATTCTTTGGGTCGGATGGCTATAAACTTTCCGATGATCAAGAAGCTGAGATCGAAGCTTTATTGGATATGGAAGAAGACACGTTGCCGCGTCCGACCGGAAGCGACCTTGGTGCCATCACCAGCTATTTTGAAGGCGGACAAAAATACCTTCAGTATCTGAAGCAAACGGTTGATGAAGAATTCGACGGCATCCATGTAGCACTTGATTGTGCACACGGCGCCACTTCAACTTTGGCGACTCACGTGTTCGCTGATCTGGATGCAGACATCACATCGATGGGTGCTTCGCCAAACGGCTTGAACATCAACGACCAGGTCGGTTCGACCCATCCACAGAAGCTTGCTGAACTGGTCAAGGAAAAACACGCTGATATCGGACTTGCTTTCGATGGCGACGGAGATCGTTTGATTGCGGTTGATGAAAATGGCCGCATTGTCGATGGCGACCAGATTATGTATATCTGCGCCAAGTATTTGAAGTCTGAAGGCCGCTTGAATAAAGACACAGTCGTATCTACAGTCATGAGCAATATGGGCTTTTACAAAGCGGTGGAAGCAAACGGCATGACCAGTGTCAAAACGGCAGTCGGGGACCGTTATGTGGTCGAAGAAATGCGTAAAAACGGCTATAATCTTGGCGGCGAACAATCCGGCCATATTATTTTCCTGGATTATAATACAACGGGTGACGGTTTATTGACGGGCCTTCAATTGGTTAATATCATGAAGGTTACCGGCAAGAAACTTTCCGATTTGGCAGCAGAGATGACGATTTTCCCTCAAAAGCTTGTCAATATCCGGGTGACGGCTAAACACGCAGTAACGGATAATGCGAAAGTGGCTGCTGAAATCAAAGAAGTTGAAACGGAAATGAACGGCAATGGCCGTGTGCTTGTGCGTCCTTCCGGTACTGAACCGTTGGTGCGCGTCATGGTGGAAGCAGCTTCAGAAGAAGATTGCGAACGCTATGTCGAACGAATTGCAGAAGTGGTCCGTGCTGAAATGGGCATGAAATAA
>CAZGMW010000245.1:0-3530 GCA_964526895.1 uncultured Planococcus sp.
GGCGGAATTTTCTCATATCTGCCGCAATCACAGGAAGAACGTTATTTCGAGGACTTATTTGGTACTCCCACAGGATTGAAATTCGAGGATGCTGCGAGAATGTATGATGCTGATTATGCAGCTGTCGAAACGAAAGAGCAATTAGTCGAGGCTCTTCGTTTGAAAAAACAGAAGGCCGTTAAGATTATCGAAGCGTTTACTGACCGAGAAACAAATGTGCGGGTCCATAGAGAGTTGTGGAGTCGGCTGGTTGAGGAGCTGGACGGAGTATGAAATTGGAGGTTGACGGCGTCAATTATCACATTGAGATTTTGAATGAAGATAAAGATCAGGCGCTGGTATTTCTCCATGGTTTCACCGGCAGCACTAAAACCTGGCACAAGATTGTCCCTCATTTTGAAGAATATAAAGTTGTGCTTATTGATTTGCTTGGCCACGGAGCAACCGACAGCCCAGAAGATCCGAGACGTTATTCGATGGAACTGCAATTGCGTGACCTGGAAAAGATATTTGAGCGTTTGGGACTGAAGAGATTTGCGCTGACCGGATATTCGATGGGCGGACGCACAGCTCTTGCATATGCCTGCATATTTCCTGAGCGGCTTTCAGCTTTATTGCTGGAAAGTTCTTCGCCGGGACTGAAAAATGAAGAGCAGCGGAGCGAGCGTAGAAGAAATGATGGTAAATTAGCCGAACGGATTGTTTCGGATGGAATTGTTTCTTTTGTGGATAGATGGGAGAAGATTCCGCTCTTTAAAACACAAGAAGCCTTGTCTGAGCCAGTTAAAAAGGCTGTTAGGGAAGAACGGCTGGCGCAAAATGCAATAGGTCTGGCAAACAGCCTGGTCGGTATGGGCACAGGTGCGCAGAAATCGTATTGGGAAAAGATCAGCCAGCTGCAGATTCCGGTTTTATTGGTTACGGGAAGGTTGGATGAGAAGTTTACAGCGATTGCTGAAGAGATGGTTTCGCTGATCCCAAATGCCGAGCACAGTGAGATTATGGCTGGACATGCTTTACATGTGGAAAAACCTGCTGAATTTGCTACAATAGTAGTTGAGTATTTGAAAATGAATTTTTTAGGAGGAAAATCATGACACGTGAATGGGTAAGTGAACGTACATACGAAGATATTAAATATGAAATTTATAACGGAATTGCGAAGATTACAATCAACCGTCCGGAAGTGCGCAATGCTTTCCGTCCGAAAACGGTACACGAATTGATCGATGCGTTTTCACGCGCACGCGATAATTCAGACGTAGGCGTTATCGTATTGACTGGCGAAGGGGAAAAAGCCTTCTGTTCAGGCGGCGACCAAAGTGTTCGCGGACATGGCGGATATGTTGGAGAAGATGAGATTCCACGTTTGAACGTCCTTGACCTTCAGCGTTTGATCCGTGTAATTCCGAAACCGGTTGTAGCAATGGTGGCAGGATTCGCAATCGGCGGCGGACATGTATTGCATGTCGTTTGTGATTTGACGATTGCTGCTGACAACGCACGTTTCGGGCAGACTGGCCCTCGCGTCGGTTCATTTGATGCAGGATATGGTTCAGGTTACTTGGCTCGCATCATCGGACACAAGAAAGCCCGCGAAATCTGGTACCTGTGCCGTCAGTATGACGCTCAGGAAGCGCTTGATATGGGATTAGTCAACACCGTTGTTCCTTTGGATCAGCTTGAAGATGAAACTGTAAAATGGTGCGAAGAGATGCTTGAAATGAGTCCGACTGCACTTCGCTTTGTAAAAGCGGCGATGAACGCTGACACGGACGGGCTGGCTGGACTTCAGCAAATGGCTGGTGACGCTACGTTGCTTTACTATACAACGGATGAAGCGAAAGAAGGCCGCGATGCTTTCAAAGAAAAACGCAAGCCTGATTTCGGTCAATTCCCTCGTTTCCCTTGATCATTAATAATTGAAAGCTGTCCTCTCGGGGGCAGCTTTTTTTAGAATGAATGGAGAGTGGTGGAAGTGTCGATTCGATATAGGAGTTTTAGCAAGCTGGTGTCAGGAGACTTATTGGATGGACTGGTTTTATTGCATACCAAAGTTTTCGGCAGTTCAGATGATTTGGCTGGCAGAATGGCTGAAAAACCAAAATTGCGAATAGATCTGGCGATGGACGGCGACAACGTCATAGGCTATAAAATCGGCTATGCCTTAAACCGGGAGCAATTTTACAGCTGGCTGGGTGGTGTCGATGAAAGGTATCGGCATCAGGGCATAGCAAGTGAATTGATGGAGCGGCAGCATGAATACGCTCGTCATGAATCATATAACGCCGTAAGGACCCATACAAAAAATATGTGGCGAAGTATGCTGCTGTTGAATATCAAAAGCGGTTTTGACATCATCGGCACTTACACAGACGATACTGGTGAGCCGAAGATTATTTTAGAAAAGAAGCTGTGAGTAAGAATTGGGCTTCATAGAAAGGATTTTGAAAAATGAGCTATCCGAATTGGCTTAGTCAACGGGCACATTTAAGCGGCAGCCGAATGGCGCTGTCATATGACGGTCAGCTATGGACGTTCGCTGAAATCAATGATATTGCCGTCGATTATGCAGGCAAGTTGACGTCTTTTGGCATATCTTCTGAAACAAGAGTGGCCGTCCTTGCCAAATCACATCCTGAGTCTGTGTTTGTCATGTATGCATGTCTGCATATTGGTTGTGAAATGGTCATGCTGAATGAGCGGCTTTCGGCGACGGAATTGGATTATCAATTGCAGGATTCAAAGGCTGCTTATTTATTGATGGATGACGAACTGCAAGGGAAACTCGATTTCAGCAATAAAATCAATTTTTCTGAGATTCAAAATGCAACACCTTCCAAATTCAAACCGGAAGAGGAATGGGCAGAAGATCGGACGATTTCGATCATGTATACATCCGGCACGACAGGTTATCCAAAAGGCGTCCGGCAGACAGCGCAAAACCACTTCTCAAGTGCGGTTTCCTCAGCATTGAATATCGGCATTTCGCCGGGAGATGTCTGGCTTTGCGTCATGCCTTTATTTCATATCAGCGGCTTTTCAATCCTGATGCGTTCACTTATCTATGGAATGGGAGTACAGCTTCATCCGAAATTCGACGCAAAAGTCTGTG
This sequence comes from uncultured Planococcus sp., assembly GCA_964526895.1. GTDB lineage: Bacteria > Bacillota > Bacilli > Bacillales_A > Planococcaceae > Planococcus. Next base: position 3,116 of record CAZGMW010000245.1, read on the forward strand.
CGCACGAATTAAGTGCAGGAACCGTCACTCATATGTCTGTAGTGGCAGTGACGCTGGAACGAGTTTTGACTGAGCTGGAAACAGCAAATCTCCATGTCTCAACGAATTTTAAAGCGATGCTCGCTGGTGGCGGTCCAGTTCCGATTTCGTATATGGGACGGGCTGAGAAGTTCGGTATCTCTGTACTGCAGACATATGGGATGACGGAAACTTCTTCTCAGACGACCACATTGCAGCCAGCAGATGCTAAACGGAAAATCGGTTCGTCGGGTAAGCCTTTATTTTTATACCAAATAAAGATTGATGAAGATGCAGCTGCTGGTGAAAAAGCGGAAATACTGATTCGAGGCCCGCAGGTGACGCCGGGATATATCGGGAAATTTGAGGAGCGGAATGTGCAGGAAGAAGGCTGGTT
>CAZGMW010000246.1:0-3510 GCA_964526895.1 uncultured Planococcus sp.
AAGATTCCGCAGAGTAAAGAAAAAGGTCCGCGGAAGCGGACCTTTTTTCTAATATTAGGAGGGTTATTGATGAAAGATGTGTACTTATTCAGCGGTTTTCTGGGGAGCGGAAAGACGACGCTTCTGAAAAATATGCTGATACAGATAAAAGATGCAGGTTTGAAACCGGCTGTTTTCATGAATGAACTGGGCGAACTTGCTCTTGACTCCGAAGAAGTTGAAGAAGGAGTGCCGCTCAAGGAATTATTGGATGGCTGTATTTGCTGCACCGGTTCTGAAAAATCGGAAGCTCAGATTCAAACTTTGCTGGCTGAAGAGACATTTGACGTATTATTGATTGAAACGACAGGAGCAGCACACCCTGTTGAAGCGCTCGATGCAATATTTTCTCCTTTATTCGCTGAAAAATTGAATTTCAGAGGAATTGTAACCGTTGCAGACAGTAAACGCTGGTTGGATAGAGATCGGCTGACTCCGCAAATTCGGAGCTTATTCCTCGAGCAGATACGGCACGCGGATTTGATATTGGCCAATAAAATGGATTTGCTGACCGAAAAAGAGCAGGGAGATGTAGTTTTTGGACTGCAGTCTCTTAATTCGGAAGCTCGAATTGTCCAGACATCCAATTCAAAAATTCCATACAAACTGTTGGAAAACTTGTCTGCTGGCCAAAAAGCTTCCATCGAAAAAGCAGAAATTGAAAAACTGAATTTGAATACGAAAGTTCTTCGGTTTGAAAGTCCTGTCAACCGTGAACGGTTTGAAGAGTGGCTGCGTAAATTGCCGGACACAGTGTACCGTATAAAAGGTTATGTGCCGTTGGACGGCGACAGGTTTCCGCACGCTTTTCAGTATGCATATGGAATGGTCCAGTGGCTGCCGGAGTATATGAAGATGCAACCGCAGATCGTCTTGATCGGAGAAGGAATCGATGGGATTGAACTGCCATGAAGCTGTTGGAATCGTATAGAAGATTATGGCCGGAACGATCGGCAACAAGTCGGGTCCAAACTGAAGAGGATATGGAACGGTTAATTATTATCGAGTTGAAAGATGAGTTGACGCATCCGCGAGTCAGAAAAACAAAGCAGCAGAAACTGGAACTTGCGATTCAAAGGATAAATAATACACAATTAGATGAGTTGGAAAAGCAGGAGCTTATCGATTACTATAAAGAAATTGCGGATCAGATCCAGTGAGCTGCAATGAAAGCCGCCGGGAGAGATTCCCGGCGGCTTTTCTAATAACAACTTATTCTCGTGCTGCAATTAATTTGTTTGAGTCGAACTGAATCTCTTCTGTATGATTAATAATCTGATTGATAGTGTGATGGCTCCCGCTGTCAGGCCGGCTATCAGACCGATCCAATAGCCGAAAGCTCCGAAATCCGTGAATCGTGCCAACAGATAGCCGACAGGAAGGCCGATAACCCAATAGGAGATCAACGCCATTATAAAAGTGATATTAACGTCTTTATAGCCACGCAGAGCACCTTGGACCGGCGCCTGTATAGCGTCGGACAATTGGAACAGTGCTGCGAAAACCAGGAATTGTACAGCAAGCTCGATGACTGCAGGGTCTGATGAATAAAGTTCAGCAATCGGTTCACGCAATATGAAAAGTATGGCTGCCGAAACGAAACTGATCAGAATGGCAGTCCCGACGCTTAACCAACTGTATTGTTTCGCATCTTTATAACGCCCAGCACCTATCTCATAGCCGACCAGGATTGTCGCTCCCATGGAAATGCTTAGCGGCAGCATATAAAGCAGGGAAGTGAAGTTCAAAGCAATCTGGTGCGCGGCAATGGTTATTGTTCCATACGCAGCAAGCATGAAAGTCACGGCTGAGAAAATACTGGTCTCAGCGAAAATCGAAATCCCAATTGGCACACCGATGCTGCTGATTTCTTTCCATCGGAGAATCGAAATTTTGCCCCAGCCACGGAATATCCGATATCCTGCGAACGGATTTTGTGTTTGTATAATGACCACTGCGATCAATAGCACGAGCCAGTAGGTAATGGCTGAGGCCAGGCCGGCACCGGCACCCCCGAGTTCGGGAAAGCCCAAATTGCCAAATATGAAAAGATAGTTAAAGAAGACGTTGATCGGTGCAGACAATAATGTGATGACCATTGTCACTCGTGTAGCACCAAGGGCATCGATATAAGAACGAAGCGCATTATAAACGAACAGCGGAATCAGGCCAAGGCTCATGAAGAAGATATATCGGTTGGCCACATTAGCTACAACCGGTTCAAGATCCATGAATCCAAGAAGCGCATCAATGAATAGATAGAAGAAGGCAAAGACGATCATTGCGAGTAAAATCGCCAGGTAAATCCCTTGCTGGACAGCTTCCTTGACGCTTTCTTTTTTCTTGGCCCCCATTAATTGTGCTACAATTGGAGTAATGGACATTAAAATTCCGGCGAGGCCGATATAAACGGGCACCCAGAATGATGAACCGATAGATACGCCTGCCAGATCATCTGTGCCGTATCGGGCGGTCATATAAATATCGAAGAATGTTACCAGATACATGGCAACTTGTGTGATTAAAATAGGAAAGACTATTTTGATCAATAATTTTAATTTGTCAGTCCTGGTCTTTGTTTCGTACATGGTCCATCCTCCTGAAAATACAATAGCATTAAGGCAAATTAAGTTAAGTATAGCATAGAAGCGGCCAAGGAAAATCCGCAATCAGTGGATTCGGCAAGATAACATATGAAAGTAGGATACAGTTTATGAATAAGCGCACGATAATATTGACTGGCGGTGGAACAGCAGGTCACGTTTCGCTCAATCAGGCATTGATACCGGAAATCACCGGCATGGATTATGATGTTGAGTACATAGGTTCGAAAGATGGCATAGAAAAGGAATTGATTACTGAATCTTTTCCGGAAGTTAAATACCATGCGATTTCGAGCGGCAAGTTAAGACGATATTTTTCAATGAAGAACTTTACAGACCCATTCAAAGTTGCTGCCGGACTTACTCAATCGTTGAACATCATCCGGAAGACGAAACCGGCTGCGATATTTTCCAAAGGCGGTTTCGTATCTGTACCGGTGGCCATGGCAGGCAAGTTGATGGGCATACCCGTGATAATTCACGAATCCGATGTAACACCCGGCCTGGCTAATAAAATAGCCATGCCTTTTGCCGATCATATTTTTACAGTTTTCAAAGAAACGATGCAACATGTTCCTAAAGAGAAATCAACTTGTACCGGATCTGTTATCCGAAGTGAATTGATGGACGGATCTGCAGCAAAAGGACGGGAGATCTGTCATTTCGATAATGATCTGCCCGTACTGATGGTTATGGGAGGGAGCCAGGGATCCGAAGTGATCAATACGGCAATCCGCTCGAATTTGGATCGGCTCCTGGAAACATTCAATATTATTCATCTTTGCGGCAAAGGCAATATAGATGAAAAGTTGGAAGGGATCGATCAATACTGCCAATTTGAATATGTTACGCATGAATTGTCGCATCT
>CAZGMW010000247.1:0-3495 GCA_964526895.1 uncultured Planococcus sp.
GGGAATGACGAGAAGTGAATATAAACACGTTACCAAACAAGTTCAGGAAGCAAAAATCAAAACTAAACGATTGCAGGGCCAGTATTACAGAGTCCGCTCAATTTCTTCTTTTAAGCAATTGATGGAAATGACAAAAATCGCCAATAAAATCATAATGGTTGTCCAACAGAATCCAAGAAAGTTTTATCTGGCTGAATCTTTTTTTTATTCACATCTCGATTCTGCGATAGAGCTGACGGAAAAGTATAGCTTGCTCGTCGGACAGCCTGTTAAAGACCGCGATATCAAAATCGCTTTGCAAGATACCCGTGACACCCTCCAATCGATGAATCGTGTGATGGAGAATGATTTGAAGAAGGTGCTGTCCTCTGACGTCGAACAACTAAGAATGGAACTCGATTACGCACGTCTGGCAGTCGATAAACAGCAAAATCAGAAAGTATTGGTTCAACCCCCGGCCGATGACGAAGGAGATGTGGACAATGAAAGAAAATCAATCGACTCGAAGTGAATTGGATGACTTGCTGGAATCGCCATTCGGCATTCAGCTGGAAAAAGAGCAGTCACCTGCCGAACAGCAGACCGGACGTCCAGTCCTCCTAATGGATAAATTATCAACTGAAGATAAGAAAAAAGCGCAGGAATTGGCAAAACAGATTCCAGCCGGCAATCACGAAGCGATTTTGACTTACGGTGCCAATGCACAGAGCCAACTTGGCAATTTTTCACATAAGATGCTTGACCATGTTCAACAAAAAGATATAGGTCCTGTTGGTGATGTACTGCACGATCTGATGAAAAAGCTGCAGGAATTGAATCCGGAAGAATTGACTGACACGAAAAAGTCAGGCATCCGCAAGCTATTCGCTAAAGCTAAATATTCCGTCCAGGAAATCATGACAAAATACCAAAAACTGAGCACACAAGTGGACCGCATCAGCATCCAATTGGACCATTCCAAACGCGGACTGCTTGAAGATGTGCAAATGCTTGAAGAATTGTACGACCAGAATAAGATGTATTTCCAGGCGCTGAACGTCTATATTGCCGCTGCTGAGATTAAGCGGGATGAAATTCTGAATGAAACCATCCCTGCCCTTCGAAAGAAAGCGGAAGCTTCGGATGACCAGATGGCATACCAGGAAGTCAATGACATGGTTCAATTTGTTGACCGTCTCGATAAACGTTTGTACGATCTGCAATTGTCACGCCAAATCACCATCCAAAGCGCACCGCAGATCCGGATGATCCAACAGACCAACCAGACTCTCGCTGAAAAAATCCAGTCTTCAATTATGACTTCGATTCCGCTCTGGAAAAATCAGATTGCGATTGCTTTGACGCTTAATAAACAGATGAAAGCAGTGGAAGCTCAGAAACAGGTTACTTCTACAACAAACAACCTGTTACTCAAGAACTCTGAAATGCTGAAGATGAATTCGATTGAAACCGCTAAGGAAAACGAACGCGGCATCATCGAAATCGAGACATTGAAGAAAACGCAGGAAAACTTGCTTACCACTATCGAAGAAACGTTGCAGATTCAAAGCGAAGGCCGTAAAAACCGCCGTGCCGCTGAAGTGGAAATCGGTAAAATGGAAGTGGAGCTTAAACAGCGTCTATTGGCTATACATGAAGGTGAAAACTCCAGAAATCAATAAAAGGAAATCCCGTGAAGCTGGTATGCTTCGCGGGATTTTTTTCGCTTTAAATTTATTTTCCATATTTTTACTCCGGACAGTATTTGTGCTGCTCCGGACAGTATTTTTAATCTGCAGACAGTATTCCCTTTTAAATGGAAAAAGACTTATAAGAACTCGATTAATTCGGCTATCCCCACAACTTAAATGAAAAAAAAAGCCTAAAATGAAAATCCATGCTTATCCCGACTGAATAACCAAATGCAAAGTCCGCTTCAGTAAACGCAGCGTCTGATCAACGAAATGCTCAAGAGAGTCAGCACTCACAGATTTATTGCCATACATCATTCGGTAGAAAGCGGCCTGTTCTTCTGTGATCGGCTCGCTGCTTAGAAATAGATGGAGCAGTTCAACGCCTTCCTTCTTCGCTTCAGCCACAGCATTGGCTGTATCGACTACTCCGTTTTCGGCATAATTATAGGCCGACGGTTCACCGTCCGAAAATACCAGAAGAAAACGATGCTTCTCGTTCCGGCGCTTGATCCGGTCAGTCATCCAGCGGATTGCAAAGCCGTCCCGGTTATCTTCATGAGCTTCAAATGACACGATTTCCGCCGCATGGTCACGCATACCGTCTTCAAACTTATGCATCCATTCAAAATAATTAGGCTGTTCGCTGTCGCTTGCTTCATAAGCATCTTCATAAAACAGCACGATTTCGTGGACTATGCCAAGACCACGCAAGACGTCATGGAACAGCAGCACAGCCTGCTTGGTTTCATCCAGTTTATCGACCATTGATGCAGATCCGTCAATCAGCAGGCAGAATACAGCGTCCAACTCTTTTGAGGGTGCAGATTTGCGGTAAAAAGGCTTGGGCCGCTCTTCGATTATCAGCGGCAGCAAATTTTTTGATAGCCTCCCCGCATTCAAATTGGTACGGTAATCCTGATGGTGCTGAGTAATGCGCTTCAACAATTCCTTCAGTAGAGCCCGCACATATGGAGCTTGCTTCCTGCGCCAGTCAGCAATCAGACGGCTATGATTTTCCTTTGCTTCAAGCCGTTCTTCATAGTAAACCACTTGTTCATTGGCGCGACCGAATTTGCCCGCGGCCTTTTTAGGTCCGCTTTCCATTTCCCTGTCGTCTGCATCGTTATCTTCAAGATGATCACCGCTTGAATCTCCCCTGCCGGTCTGCTGCACTTCATCTGCTCCTGCTTCTTCCCGTCCGCCTGTAGCCAGCTGTGAATCGCCTTTTTCAAGTTCAAATTCCATTGCAGGCGCATCCCGCAATTCCGTTTCCCGGTGCCATGAATTGAACCATTCCTCGATCGTTTCGATTTCTTCCTGATTTCCTTCTTCTTCTGTTTGAATTCCTTCGTGGTAATGAAATGGTGGAGCTTTGTCCGCTGCGTCGCCGAAAGTATAATAAGTATGGACCATATCCTCTTTCAGCAAATATTCGAGACGTCCTGTCATCCGCTCCACGATTGCAGCTGAATCAGCAGTCGACCTTGCGTCAAACATCCCTTTCCATATCAGCAGTACGTCTCCCCACTGGTTATCCACTTCAGTTTCAATATCCCGCAGGCTCAGATAAGCCGAATTTAGGAATGCATCCGCCATAAAGCCTTTTTTCAGATTCTGTTTGAGCTGATCCTGATGATATTCGCGGTACACTTGTTCACGAACGGCAAATGCAGCAGCTGTTCCGGGACGTTCTTTAATAATTTTCTCGGAAAGCCTGAACTCTTCCGCGCACAGCAGCAGTTGTCGTCTCAATGAATATATAGCGGATTGTTCAGCTATTAAGTACTTCCAAGCTGACAAACTGAAATTTCGCCAAAAGCCT
>CAZGMW010000248.1:0-3492 GCA_964526895.1 uncultured Planococcus sp.
TGGTTATGGCATTCATTCACCGTGATGCGGTATAGAAATGTTTTGACGCTCGAGCGCCCTTCGAATCGATCGAGATTTATGTAATAGCGGATAAACACGTCCTGTACAATGTCTTCCGCCTTTGTCCGTTCTTTGACGAACGAATACGCGAGCCGCACCAGATAATGCCCATATTCGTCCATCGCTTCCGTCAGCAACCGGTCCTTCTCACGCTTCTCCAAGCCCTCGCCCCCTTTTCTCTACTCCTTAGACAAAGCTAGATGCGATCCGGTTTCGTTTTTGGCAATAAAAAATACCCTTTCTGCCAATTGTAGCGGAAAGGGTATAGGAACTTTTCATTTTATTTATTCTATACAACAGAAAGCACTTCTTCAGGTCCAGCTTCCCCCACACAAACCCTCACCAGTTCCACCCGCTCTTCAATCCCTTTTAGTTTCGCAGGGAAAGTCTCCACTCGATTGCCATCCTGTTCCACAATAGCGCGTAATTTCGGCTGTTCCAGGTAATCACGGCTGAAGATGATGTCGCCGCCCGCTCCTTGTCCCTGGATGCGCGCCGCCAAATTGACGGTGCGTCCAAAATAATCGAGTCGGTCATTTGACGTTACGGCAATGGCCGGTCCGCTGTGCAAGCCGACTTTCAGAACAATCGGATCCTGCTTTTCTTTATTGAATTCCGCCAGCTGCTGCTGGATGTCGAGTGCTGCCCGCAAACCGTCCTCCGGCAAATGGAAGACCGCCATCACGGCGTCGCCAATCGTTTTTACAACACTGCCATTATTTTTCCCGATCCTTTTGATAAGGTAATCGAAATGCTTATTGACGTGGCCGTAGGCGTTGGCGTCGCCTACCGTTTCATAGAGCGACGTCGAGCCCTGCAAGTCGGTGAAAAGGATCGTTACATGATCGATGCCAATTTGCTGATCCGGCGACAAGACTTCCGAGGAGAACAGATCACGGAATTCCTGCATTGCGGTCACTTTCGCCGCCGTTACGGCATTCTTATTCCAGGCAATTTGCTCCAATGCCACCAAAATGTCCTGACTGCTTGAATTGCGAACGATTATTTCTGAAGCCGGGGCAAGCCGTTCCTCGGACCATCCCGCATCTGTATATGTGATAGAAGCTTCCGCTGCCTCTGAAATCCCCTCAAGCGATACCTGGTCATTCGCCTGCAAGACCCTCAAGCGCATTTCTTCTCCGTGGAGCGGGACTGAAAATCGCATCTCTGCTCCCTGTAGAATGACTTTTTGCGCTTTCACATGCGGTGTAATCATCGGGCCACCGACGCAATACACTTCGGCATAGGCTTTCCGAATAGAAGAATGCACCGAAAAGTTGAGTTCAACGAATTGATCAAAGCTGGCGTCATAATTAATGCCGCATAAATCGCAGTGAAACTGGCTCGTCAAACGGGATAATGAAGTATGCTCGGATTTTGATACCCGGCAATTCGGACAAATCATATTCCAGCTCAGGTTCAGGATGCCGCTTTTTGTGGCATATAGAAACAAACGAAGCACTCTATCCGTGTCCACATTCCATTGTTCCGCAATACGAACCGGTTCCATATGCGCTACGTCGTGATCGCTCATTTCCACAAGGTATGTATGAAGCAATTCAACATTTTCCGGCTCCACCGGCCAGTTTTGAAGCACCGCTTCCAGCCGCCCTAGTTCCACAAGATCGACTTGATGGTTCGTCTTTTTTTGTGGCGCGTTAAATACATCTTGAGACTGTCCCGTCAAAAACTCATCAATGTAGTTGAATGTATTCAACATCGACTTGTATCCGGTCATAGGAATCGCTGCCAGACCAATAAGATTTTGCGGCGTAAACTCGGCTATCAGCCGGACTTTGGTTCCCCCGGCCAATCCTTCTCCATTATCAAGCAGCTCAATTCCTCCAACAAAATGCTTGATGGGACCACTCAGGTATCGCCGTTCCACTTCATACGATTTATTTTCTTCCCACTGAAAAGGGAACTCCTGCCAGCGCAGAGGGATTAAGCCACCGACTTTCGCGAAGGCTTCACGGTAAAAAATGCCGCTCCCCTCTTTTTTCGCGTTGCTGAATTTCACTGGAAACAGGCCAATATACAGATTTAAACGGTTGTTATCCGCCAAGAGTGCCCAAATTTTTTCCTTGCTCAGTGGATATTCCCGCTCCATCACATACTTTTTCACCGCATACTTCATCATTCACTCTCCTACGAAATAGCGATGGCAATCGCTAAAATGATAATATGAAAAATCTGGTCGGCCATGATGCACAGCCAGGCCTGTTCCGGACCTTTCGCCGTCTGCACGTTCCGCACCCAAAACGATACGAATGTCTTCCTGTCCAATATAATATGGCTGATGATGATCAAAGCGATCGCCGCCAGCGACAAGCCGCCTGACATCATTCCGAAAATGCCGACCACAATCGTATACACCGCGACATGTGCAAGTAACGGCAGCCATTTGCCCGCTTTATTCTTCGCCATCCATGAAGTCTGCAACAGAAAATCACCGATTAAATGCCCAAGCAACAAAAAGTCGAACTGGCTCATAAGCGGTACTCTTTTTTATGATCCGCTTCGTATTGCGCTAAATCGTAATCACTTTCAGCCAGAACCATTGTAAACGCATCGACAATGGCACTGTCGAAAAGCGTATCCTTACAGCGAATCAATTCTTCCGCCGCTTCCCTGTAAGGCATGCCTTTACTATAGGAACGCGCCGTCGTCATGGCATCGAATGTATCCGCGACACCCACGATGCGTGCAAACAGGGGAATTTCTTCTCCTTTCAAGCCATCCGGGTAACCGCTGCCATCCATACGTTCATGATGTGAACGGGCTGTTTGGATCACTTCCGCCATCGCTTTTTTCGGTTCCATATTTGACAGAATATCCGCGCCGACCACGGTATGTAATTTAATCGCTTCGTATTCCTCTTTCGTCAGCCGGTCGGGTTTGCGGAGAATATCATCCGGTATGCCGATTTTTCCAACGTCATGCAAGAGCGCCGCTTTATACAATTCCTTTTTCTTATCCGCCGCCATACCGAGCTTTCCGGCAATCCATACTGAATAATTGGCCACCCGCTCCGAATGTCCCGCTGTATAAAGATCCCGGGCATCGAGCACTTTTGCCAAAGTTCGGATCATGCTGAGGAACATCTGTTGCAGTTCATCGTACATCTGGCTGTTGTGAAGCGCCATCGCCGACTGGCTCGCGAGCGCGACAGCAAGAGAGACATCCGCTTCATTAAAGAAATCGCAGTTCTTCTTATTCAATAGCTGAAGCGATCCCAGCACTTGATCTTTTACTGTGAGCGGCACCGTAATCATCGATTTCGTCACAAAACCGCTCGATTCGTCCACCCGGTTCGACCAATCCGGATGCTCCTGTACATTGCGGATCAACACAGGCTCCCCGCTCATAATGACTTTGCCGGCGATCCCTTCGTCTTTCTTCAGCCGGATGTTGACGATCTTGTCAGCCGAT
>CAZGMW010000249.1:0-3477 GCA_964526895.1 uncultured Planococcus sp.
ATTTAAAAAAATCAGAAATTAAAGGAGCGCAAAACATGCCGAAGAAAAAAAGTCTAGCCTTGCTCAGTTCAATTTTAGTCGCCTCTCAAGTCCTTGGTGTATCTGCCGGTACTGCTGTGGCGGTAAATTCACCGCCAGTTTACGATGTGCATGATCATGCTGAAGACATCGCTACAGATATACGTGATTCACTGCCAGCCGTTATGCCATCTGATTCGCAGCTTAAAGCCGCTCAACAGCTGATAGCTGAAGCAGGAGAAGGGCTGAAAATTGAATGGAATCATCAGTTCGGCACGCCGGCCAGCATCACCAAGGCTGAAGGGTATATTACAGATTCCCGGACAGGAAATGCTGAATCGATTGCTCGGGACTGGCTGTTGGAAAACAAAGCACTGTTCAATCTGACAGAAGCGGATATTCAAAATCTCGAAGTAATTCGCAATTATAAAGTAGAAGGCACTAACTTGTCTCCTGTGACTTTCCAGCAAACAGTGAACGGAATTGAATCCGTCTTCGGCGGTCGTATTATCGTGGCAGTTAATGAAGCCGGGAAAATTTTATCAGTCACAAGTAATGCGGGACCATCAGGGGAATTTGCGGGAGAGTTTAACTTGTCACCGGAAGATGCATTAAATTCAGTTGTCCGCGTATTAACACCGGATCTTGTGTATTCACCAAAAGCTTTGAAAGATGAAAAAGGCTGGAAAGTTTATGATGGGCTAGACGTTTTCCCGACCGAGCAGCGAGTGAAAAAGGCAGCGTTCTTTTCGAATGGAGAAATTCGGCCGGCATATCGCGTTTTATTCATAGAAGAGTTGAACGAAGCGTATGAAGTGGTCGTCGATGCGGAAAATGGAGAAACATTATATAAACGCTCTTTAGTCGACCATCTCAATCCTGAAGGGCTGATTTTTGAAAACTATCCTGGCGCACCCGCGGGAGGAGAGCAAGTTAAGAAATCATTTAAAGGTGACCCTACAGCTTCCCCTAACGGCTGGCTGCTTCCAACGAATGACCTTGGGGTTACGACATTCGGAAATAATGCGAGTGCTTATGCCAACTGGAGCAACTTCCTGGCACCGGCAGACACTTTAATCCGGCCAGTCAGCCCATTGGGCCAGTTCAATTACCCATTCCTCAATGCATGGCAAAAGAGTAAAGGTGCAATTGTTCCGCCTTCTTATGCAGAAGACGTCAACAGTGCGACTGCGAATTTATTTTATCATCACAATTTATTTCATGATTACTTCTATAAACTAGGGTGGACCGAGGCAGCCGGAAATCTGCAGGCTAATAATAACGGCAAAGGCGGACTTGGCGGAGATCCTATTTTAGGCCTCGTTCAAGCAGGTGCTGTGTCAGGCGGGGAACCGACATATACGGGCCGCGATAATGCCTATATGCTGACATTGCCTGACGGAATCGCTGCATGGAGCGGCATGTTCCTTTGGGAACCGATAGCCGGAGCCTTCGAAGGAGCTTATGCTGATGGCGACTACGATGCTGGAATTATTTACCACGAATATTCTCATGCGTTATCGAACCGTTTGGTAGCCGGTGGAGAAGCGCTGGGCAGCCATCAATCCGGATCGATGGGCGAAGGCTGGGGTGATTGGTTCGGAATGCATTACCTGATCAAAAACGGATTGCAGGAAGAACCGGTCGTTGGAGCGTATGTGACTGATAACGCTGAACGCGGAATCCGCAGCTGGTCACTGTCTGAAGCGCCGCTCAATTATGGTGATATCGGCTATGATATTATCGGGCCGGAAGTTCATGCTGATGGCGATATCTGGGCAGCGATCCTGTGGCATGTCCGTGAAGCGCTTATCCAGAATTTCGGCAAAGAGGAAGGCGAGAAAGTGGCCGAGCAGCTAGTGCTCGATGCAATGCCAATTTCTGTTCCAAACCCATCTATGGCGGATATGCGCACAGCTATCGTTACATCCGATCTTGAGCGCTACGACGGCAAATACCGTGACACATTATGGACCGCATTTGCTCAGCGCGGTCTTGGAGATGATGCCTTCTCGGCAGGTGGAGATGATACGGATCCGCAACCGGCTTTCAATCATCCCGATGCTGACCGCAATGGACAGCTTCTGGGCCGTGTAGTCAATGAACAGACGAATAAGCCGATAGAAGGAGTACGGATTTTCATCGGACAATACGAAGCCCGTACGTCGCCAGTGGTGCAAACATCAGACAAAGGTGGATTCGCCATCGATATGGCGGAAGGAACATATGACATAACAATCCAGGCGCGAGGATATGGTTCGCGAACTTTGGAAGACGTTAAAATCACTGCCGGCAGTATGGAACGATGGAATTTGAAACTATCACCTAACGTAGCTTCTTCGTTCAATGGAGCGTCGATTGCCAGCGTTTCGGATGCTTCCGCCAGCAACCCTGTAAAACTGGCAATAGATGATACAGAAGCGAGTGTTTATGCATCTCAGCAAAAAGAGGAAGGTTTCACCGGTTCTGAGTTTATTGTAGACTTGGCGGGAGACAAACCAGTTTCTATCTCGCAGCTTCATATCAGTGCGATGAAAGATGTCGCCAAAGGACGATTTGCTACATTGAAAGACTTTGCTGTCCAGGCATCTGTCGATGGCGAAAATTGGACAACAATCCTGGAAGATAATTTCACTGCCGGTAAACCTCGTCCGGCCACACCGGATCTTGATTATCAGGAATACGTACTGGATAACCCAGCACAAGCGACTCAATTGAAGTTTATTGCCAAGTCGGCACAAGACAATAGCCAAGGCTACATCCAATTGGCAGAGTTACAGGCATTTACTGGTGACAAAGCAAAAATAACGCCATTGGAATTGGAGCCGGAAGAACCGTTCACTGCTTCTGGAACGATTCAGGTGGGTAATGCCGGCACCGGAGTTGGTGTTCTGGCGGGAGTTGACGATGCTACTCTTGCAGTCACACAAAATGAGTTTGTGACAACTCAGAACCCGGAACCCGCTTCTCAAGGCGTTGACGGTTATGTAGTGACCTTGCCAGAACAATATGCAGATGGCATCCACAATATTTCTATAACCGGAACAAGTGAAGGCGGGCACGATATTGATGTATTTTTCTATGACGCAGAATTTAATGTCATCGGCAATATCGCCACTTCGGCAGCTAACGAATCCGGCGTAGTGCCGGGAGGAACAAAATATATTTATGTAGGACTTTATAGCGGTGCTAATACAAGTTTCGAAATAAACGTATCCAGTCCTTACTAAGTTAATGAAGATATTCGCTGAATTTCAGTTTCTAAAAAGTAAAAACGTTTGCAAAAAAACTTTCTGCTCAGCGGAAAGTTTTTTTTTGTTATAAGACATTCATTTATTTATAGTAAGATTCTCACTTTCCTATAAATATACCAAGCAAAAAGCTCGGAATATCTTGCAGGAAGTTAAATTTTTAAGGGAATTACCATTTTTGGGAACTTTTTTCCTGTTCATTCGTAAA
>CAZGMW010000250.1:0-3460 GCA_964526895.1 uncultured Planococcus sp.
TGGAGATCCGTCCATCACGACCGGAGATTTGCGTAACTACTTAAAAGTAGATCCCACCTCAATGTTGATCCATGCACCTTACGACAAAGTGGGAGAAATTCACGACCATTTAAACCAAGTGCATGCCGAAGTTATCGATCACAGAAGATGGGGTGCCCCTTGGCATGTTATTGAAATCGTCAAAAGCGGATTAAGCAAAGCCGTTGGACTGGATCAAGTATCAAAATCATTGGGAATTGCAAAAGAAAACATCATTGCTTTCGGCGACGAGGACAACGATTTAGAAATGATCGAATTTGCCGGAGTCGGTGTTGCTATGGGCAACGCCATTTCACCATTAAAAAATATAGCCAATGAAATCACTTTAAGCAATAATGAAGATGGAATAGCAGAATTATTGATTGACCGCTTGAATTTGAAATAAGAACAGGGGGATTGGAATGAGATTATTCGCAGACAGTGCATCAGATTTGCCTAAAGAGTTTTTTGAAAAAGAAAACGTGGAATTGTTTCCGCTGCGCGTCCATATCGGCAATGAGGAGTTCGAGGATATCCGCACCATCAATTCGCTGAAGGTTTATGATGCCATTCGCAGTGATATACGTCCAAAAACCTCACAGGTATCCCCGGATGAAATGCTGAACGCCTTCGAAAAATTGGCGAAAGACGGCGAAGAAGGATTTTATATCGCTTTTTCTTCCGAGTTATCGGGTACTTTCGGTACAGCGATGATGGCATCGGAACAAATTCGGGAAGAGTATCCGGATCTAAAGCTCACAGTACTTGATTCGAAACTGGCTTCACTCGGTTACGGGATGCTGGTTAAGGAAGCAGTAAAACTTCGTTCACAGGGTCATCCTTTAAAGGAGATAATAGAACGGGTGCGTTTTATGGCGGAGCATATGGAAAGCCTCTTCACTGTTGAAGATTTGGATTACATGGCCAAAGGCGGCCGTATTTCAAAAGGCAGCGCGTTTGTAGGAGGCTTGCTGAACATTAAACCCATGCTTCATGTTGAAAACGGAAAATTAGTGCCAATAGAAAAACTTAGAGGCCGAAAAAAAGTCATTAAACGGATTGTGGAATTGATGGAAGAACGGGGAGACCAACTTGAAAAACAAATTATTGCCATCAGCCATGGTGATGATGAAGAATTCGCCAACTTGATGAAAGAGGCGATTGAAGAACAATTCCATCCCAAAAACATTGAGGTATATATGATCGGTTCAGTTATCGCAGCCCACACAGGACCAGGAACTCTTGCGGTATTCTTTCAAAACAAATTAAATTCCTGAGGGGTGCCTTAAAATGGAGAAGATTCTTATCGTAGGTGCAGTTGGCGGCGGAGCCACGGCAGCAGGCCAATTGCGCTTTTATAATAAAGAAGCCGTGATTAAAATTTTCGACCGCGATTCAATTATGTCGTATGCTGCATGCGGGACACCTTATGCAATCGGTGAAGTCATTGAAGATGAAGAATCCCTGTTGATAACCGACCCAGAGCAGTTTCGTGAAAAGCGGAATATCGACGTGCTCCTATTGCATGAAGTGACTGGCATTGACCGGGAACAAAAAAGGATTCATGTAAAAAATCTTGAGACCGGAGAAGAATTTCTGGAAAGCTACGATAAATTGATTCTTTCACCAGGTGGCACTGCCATCGTGCCTGAAATTAAAGGCATTGAAACAGCCGATATGTTCAGCCTGCGCAGCTATACTGATATGCTGGCAATCAAGGAATATATTAAATCACATAAACCGCAGAGCTGTACAATTTCCGGCGGCGGCTTTATCGGGCTTGAGATGGCCGAAAATATTAAAGAACTCGGCATTGATGTCCATCTGGTCCATAAATCCGACTATCTCATGTCTATTCTCGATGAAGACATTTCCCGGGAAATAGAAAAGGAATTGCTGCTGCGGGACATTCATTTGCAGACGAATACTTACATCACGGAAATTGATGGACGTTTACAAACCCTGTCAAACGGAAAGACGCTGGAAACCGATTTCATCATCATGAGTGTCGGTTTATCACCGAACGTCAGCCTGGCGAAAAACACGGGACTGAACATCGGCAAAACCGGCGGCATCGTAACAAACGAGTATATGCAGACCAACGACCCGGCCATCTATGCTATTGGTGATGCTTCGGAGAACTTTGACTTTGTCACCGGTGAACCGAAACGGGTTCCGCTTGCCTGGCCTGCACATCGGCAGGCTTATATCGCTGCAAAACACATTAACGGTGAACCTGTTGCAAAAAAAGGGCTGCTCGGAACTTCCATCTTAAAGATATTCGGATTGACGGCGGCGATGACAGGTTTAAATGAAAACACATTGCGCGCCCTTGAAATTCCTTCGGTCTCTCTGATTCATAATGGCAACTCGAATGCAGGGTATTATCCGGACCACGGAAAACTAAAGCTGAAAATCCATTACGACCCGGACAGCAGAAAGATTTTCGGGGCCCAATGCCTCGGTACAAAAGGAGTGGATAAGCGAATCGACGTCATCGCCACAGCAATTTATGCCGGACTTACTATCGATGATCTGTCGGCATTGGAACTTTGTTATGCCCCTCCATATTCTTCGCCAAAAGATCCTGTTAACATGGCAGGTTATAAAGCGGATAAATGATAAAAACCGGCAAAGAAAATATACTTTTCTTTGCCGGTTTTTATTATTGTTTTAAAGCAGCAGTTCAATTTTACTGCTGATTATTATTTTTGGATTTGGCTGCTTCATCCGCTTTACGTTGGCGCCCTTTTTTCCAGACGATCCACAGGAAAATCATGAATACCACATAAAGAACAATCAATGCCGCAATATAAGCTTTATTAAAACCACGTTCATCGATAACGTGAAAAGTCTCTGCTATTTCACGGTCCAATGTGATTTTATAATCGCCATTTGCTTCCTGCCGTACGATATCATTTTCAAATAAGCCTTGCAGCTGCTTGTCGCTGCCCACCACATCAGCAGGCAAAGAGAAATTTTTCGTACTTGAAGAATTATTGATGGCTATGATCCAAGTTTCTTCTTCATTTGACCGCTTATACAACAGCCATCCATCTTCTTCATGAAGAATCTCCAGATCCCCCGTCCGCAAAGCTTCCGAAGAATTTCTCAGCGAATTCAAATTCTTGATATGATCTATCAATTCCTGTTCGACACCCATATCCAAGAGTTGATGAGATTCAGGCAATACTGTGCCATTCATCGCAATTTCCGTTCCGTACTGGACAACCGGTATTCCCGGCATGGTCAATAATTGGGTGAATAATAACTTCATGCGTGTCGGGGGAAACCCTTGGGCTGCGACTATGTCAGAAGTTACGCGGGAACCTCGTAGAGAATCCACTTGAATCAATTTGCCTTCCGAATTTTTCAGAAGTTCAGACAAATTGGCCGTCTCCTGGTCAAAATTCTTATAGCTGTTTCGCAGACTTTCCTCGAC
>CAZGMW010000251.1:0-3456 GCA_964526895.1 uncultured Planococcus sp.
CATCCACTAGGACGCCTGTTCCGAATGCAGCCTGTTCAATTTCAGCATGGTGATCTACCGGATTGCGGTTCAATACCATTTTGCCGACAGGAAGGAATGGGAATTTATCCTGTGGCCATAGTTTTGTATCATCCAAAGGATCAAAGTCGAGTTCCGGATGCTCATCATCGCTCATAATCTGAACGAATAATTCCCATTCCGGATAATCTCCGCGTTCAATTGAATCATACAGATCCTGCGTAGCATGACCTACGTTTTCAGCCTGTATTTCGCTGGCTTCTTTCTGCGTCAAATTGCGGATGCCCTGTTTTGGCTCCCAATGATATTTGACGAGTACCGCTTCGCCTTTGTCATTCACCCATTTATAAGTGTTGACGCCGGAACCTTGCATATGGCGATAAGTTGCCGGTATGCCCCACGGAGAGAAAAGTATTGTAATCATATGCGTCGCTTCCGGTGAACGCGCCACGAAATCAAACATGCGCTGTGGATCCGCCACATTCGAAGCCGGATCTGTTTTAAAAGCATGGATCATATCCGGGAATTTCATTGCATCACGGATAAAGAATATTTTAAGATTGTTGCCGACCAAATCCCAGTTGCCGTCTTCTGTATACATTTTAACTGCAAATCCGCGGGGATCACGTTCAGTTTCCGGAGAATGGCGTGAACCTGCTACTGTGGAAAAGCGGACCATCAATGGCGTTTGTTTGCCTTCGCCTGAAAATACTTTAGCGCGTGTATATTTTTCTACCGGCTCGTCGCCGACTGTACCATAAGTTTCAAAATATCCAAAAGCTCCTGAACCTCGTGCATGAACGATTCGTTCGGGAATTTCTTCACGGTCGAAATGAGAAATTTTTTCTATGAAGTGGTAATTTTCCAATGTCGCTGGACCACGGTTGCCGACTGTCCGTGTATTTTGATTGTCTTTAACCGGATGTCCTTGCCGGGTTGTCAGAGTTTCTTCGTTTTCTCCAGTTCCCATTTTCCGGTGTTTGTCTTCATTGTTTTCCTTCATCTATGAATCCTCCTCCGCGTTTTTTGTATCACCTTATATCTTTCCCATCCTCAGAGCCGATAAACCTGCCTTTTGAAAGAATAATCAATATTTTCCTGCGGTTGGACAAAGCGGCATTGATGTGGAAAAATTAGAAATAGAACTTACAAAATGAAAGCAGGGCTAAAGATGAGCGTTGAGTTGAAAGAGAGAGGGAGATTTGATTCCCTCAAAGTTTTTTTGAAAGTTTCTGCAGCCTATTTACTTTCTTTCTTACCTTCCAGAAAAGAAGATAAGAAAATCGTTTTGGTTGGCGGGAACCTTGGTGAGAAATATGAAGACAATGCAGCTGTTTTCCATAAATACCTCATTGCGAACCACCAGGACAAAGTAACAGCATACTGGATGTATGATCCAAAAAAATCATATGCCCATGATAAACAACTGGCCAACGCTGTGGCACTGGGCAGTTTCCGGAACTACCGCCTTTTCTTCAAGGCCGATTATTCATTCCACGGGCATTCCCTCATGTATGATATAGCTCCATCTGTCGATAAATTCCTGTTTTTGAACCGGAAGACAATCATCACTCATGTCAGCCACGGAATTGAAGGATTCAAGAAAATCCTCATCCAAAAAGAAGACATCCCTTTATTGGCTCGGACAGACTATTTTAACTGTGCTTCAGAATATGAAAAAGACCTGAAACTGACTCAATGGGAAATACCCGAAAACAAATTGATCGTCACGGGTTTTCCGCGCTTTGATCGTTTCCGGACAAATCAGCCTGCACCGCAAGTCCGAAAAATCCTGATGATGATGACTTGGCGGGAATGGCTGTTCGATCTGACTGAAGAGGAATTTGTCGAAAGTGATTATTTCAAAAACACACTTGCCCTTGTCAGCCACAAAGGCATCCGTAAATTGATTTCGGAAAACGATATGCATATGCGTGTGGCATTGCACCCGTTCATGCGGAAATTCGAAAAGCATTTCACCGGCCTTGACCATCCGGCAAGCGGCATTGAATTCCAGGATTTCAATCATGCCTCAATTGAAAAGGCGATCGTTGAAAACGATATGCTGCTGACGGATATCACAAGTGTTTCATGGGATTTCCTGTATTTGAATAAACCCATCATCTTCAATATGTTTGATAAAGAGGAATATTTGGCGCGCCGCGGATCTTACCTGAGTCTTGATACAGATCTTTACGGTTACAAAGCCGATTCGGTCGATGATGTTTATCGGTTCCTGAAGAAAATAGTTGATGAAAATATCACAACCAATGAATGGTATCCAAAAGCACCCCTATTCATCGATTATTTCGACCAAAATAATTGCCAGCGCCTGGCGAAACATATTATGGGGATTTGAGAAGAAAAGCGACAGCACCCGTTAAGTTCTGACAAACGCTGGAGGGCTTGAAAGTAATGGCGTTCTTTGCCATTGCTGGCAAGTCCGAAGCGACTCGAGGGGCTGGGTGGCTGGAGTCTGGACATTGAAAAGCGACAGCACCCGAAAAATGGCGGCTTTTGCCACATAGCTGGAGACATAAAAAGAGCGTCCGGAGAAAACTCCGGGCGCTCTTTTCATTTCAGTTCAAGCTCAATCGGACAATGATCGGAGCCTTCGATATCTTTGTGTATTGAAGCATTTTTCAGCTGCTCTGTCAGCCGATCGGAAACGATGAAATAATCGATGCGCCAGCCGATATTCCGCGGCCTGCAATTTGTTCGATATGACCACCATGTATAGGCACCGCTCAGATCGGGATGGAAATAACGAAAGGTATCCGTAAAGCCGCGTGACAGAAAATCCGTCATTTTCCCACGCTCTTCCGGTGTAAACCCCGAATTTTTCAGATTCGACTTCGGATTCTTCAAATCTATTTCCTGATGCGCTACATTCAAGTCACCGCATAAGATCACCGGCTTGTCCTTGTCGAGTTCAGTTACGTATTCCAACACGGCGTCTTCCCATCCGAGCCGGAAATCGAGCCGCAATAACCCATGCTGTGAATTCGGTGTGTAGACATTCACCAAGTAAAAATCATCGAATTCCAAGGTAATTGCTCGCCCTTCACTCTCATGATCCACATGGTTTATGCCATATCGAACTGCGAGTGGCTTGTCTTTTGTAAAAATCGCTGTACCTGAATATCCTTTTTTCTCCGCATAATTCCAATAAAGATGATAGCCAGGAAGATCCATTTCGATTTGACCTTCCTGTAATTTAATCTCCTGCAAGCAGAATATATCTGCATCTGCAGTTCTAAAGAAATCCATAAATCCCTTTTTCACCACTGCCCGTAAACCATTTACATTCCACGAAATCAATTTCAAATCCATTCTCCTCATTTCACTTTCATTTTACATTTTACCGAACTCCATAAAAGGTCTCAACCACTTCTCTCCAACCATAAGTCTTGTAATTTTGTAAAATTTCAGTAACTT
>CAZGMW010000252.1:0-3455 GCA_964526895.1 uncultured Planococcus sp.
CCACTACGCTGTTTCGCCTTATACCTGTCAGAGCTGAACAGGCGCTTCCGCTTTTCTATATAAAGTGATATGATATAGCGTATGTTTACTGATTCCGGAGGTGTAAGGAAATGGCGAAAATGACAAAAGAAGAAGTGATCGAGGTTGCCCATTTGGCGCGTCTGGCGATTACTGATGAAGAAGCGATCCATTTTGCAGAACAATTGGAAGCCATCACAAATGCAATGGAGCTTTTAAATGAATTGGATACAGAGAACGTCGAACCGACAACTCATGTATTACCGATGGTCAATGTGCTGCGTGAAGATAAAGCGGAGGCAGGACTGCCACGCGAAACGGTATTGAAAAATGTTAAAGAACATGAAGCGGGACAAGTAAAAGTTCCGACCATTCTGGAGTAATAGCGAGGAGGGAAACCATGAAATTCTACGATAAGACAGCTGCTGAATTACAAGAAATGATACATAGTAACGAAGCGACGATTACGGAAATAACAAAACAGACAATTGAACGGATCAATCAACTTGACCCGAAAGTCGATGCTTTTCTGGCAATGAACGAAGAACAGGCGATGACGGTGGCAAGTGAAATGGATAATGCACCCATGGAACAGCGGGGTCCTTTATTCGGATTGCCAATCGGTGTTAAAGACAATATCATGACAGAAGGTTTGGTAACGACTGCTTCAAGCCGTATCCTGGAAGGTTTCAATCCTATTTATAACGCGACGGTAGTTGAGAAACTGCGCGAAGCGGGAATGGTGATTGTCGGGAAATTGAATATGGATGAATTCGCAATGGGCTCATCAAATGAAAATTCCTATTATAAAAAGACGAGAAACCCTTGGAATCTGGATTATGTGCCAGGTGGGTCTTCAGGCGGCTCGACTGCAGCAGTGGCAGCAGGAGAAGTACCATTCACACTTGGTTCAGATACGGGCGGTTCCATCCGGCAGCCGGCTGCATTCTGTGGCGTTGTCGGCATGAAGCCTACATATGGCCGTGTATCGCGTTTTGGTCTCATCGCATTTGCTTCTTCATTGGATCAAATCGGTCCTGTGACACGCAATGTAAAAGACAATGCATTGTTATTGCAGGCAATTTCGGGACATGACGAAAAGGATTCCACTTCAGCGGATGTCGAAGTGCCTGATTTTGCAGCTGCGTTGACTGGCGACATCAATGGTCTCCGCATTGGCGTACCAAAGGAATATTTCGCGGAAGGCGTCAGCGAATCAGCTAAAAAGGCGGTTTACGACGCACTTGAAGTCTTGAAGCAAAAAGGCGCGACCGTGGAAGAGATTTCATTGCCGCATTCAAAATACGCGCTTGCAACGTATTATTTACTGGCATCATCGGAAGCTTCTTCCAATCTGTCCCGGTTTGACGGAATCCGTTATGGTTACCGCACGAATAAAGCGAGCAGCCTCTTGGATTTCTACATGAATACACGGGCAGAAGGCTTTGGCGATGAAGTAAAACGCCGCATCATGCTTGGAACTTATGCGTTAAGCTCAGGTTATTATGATGCTTATTACAAAAAAGCGCAGAAAGTGCGTACGTTGATCAAAAAAGGATTTCGACGATGCATTCCAAAACTATGATGTCATCATCAGCCCGACGACACCGACACCGGCCTTTAAAATCGGTGAAATCATTGATGATCCACTTACAATGTATGCCAATGATATTCTGACGATTCCGGTCAATCTTGCAGGCGTTCCGGCAATTTCAGTGCCTTGCGGTTTTGAAGGCGATATGCCTCTTGGGCTGCAGATCATCGGCAATTATTTCGATGAGGAAACGGTTTATCGTGTAGCCGATGTTTTTGAAAAGGCGACAGATTTCCATAAAAAAACTCCTCAATTATGGGAGGGAGCAGCACAATGAACTTTGAAACAATTATCGGACTCGAAGTGCACGTAGAATTGAAAACCGATTCCAAAATGTTTTCTCCATCTCCTGCACATTTCGGAGCAGAACCGAATACGAATACAAATGCCATCGACCTTGGTTATCCAGGGGTCCTGCCGGTAGTCAATAAAACTGCGGTGGACTGGGCGATGAAAGCGGCACTTGCGTTAAACTGCGAGATTACACGCCACACGAAATTCGATCGTAAAAACTATTTCTATCCAGACAATCCGAAGGCTTACCAAATTTCCCAATTTGATCAGCCAATCGGCGAACATGGCTGGATTGAAATTGAAGTAAACGGCGAGAAAAAACGCATCGGCATTACGCGTCTTCACATGGAGGAAGATGCGGGTAAACTGACGCATACCGATAAAGGCTATTCACTGGTCGATTATAACCGCCAGGGAACACCTTTGATCGAAATTGTTTCTGAACCGGATATCCGCACCGCTGACGAAGCTTATGCTTATTTAGAGAAAATAAAAGCGATTATTCAATACACAGGTGTTTCCGATGTCCGCATGGAGGAAGGATCACTTCGCTGTGACGCGAATATTTCCCTTCGCCCGTATGGACAGGAGCAATTCGGTACGAAAACGGAATTGAAAAACCTGAACTCGTTCAACTATGTCCGTAAAGGAATTGAGCATGAACAGATTCGCCAGGAACAAGTATTGCTGTCAGGCGGCATCATACCTCAGGAAACTCGCCGTTACGACGAATCCACTGGTAAAACAGTTTTGATGCGTGTTAAAGAAGGATCTGACGATTACCGTTATTTCCCGGAACCTGACCTTGTGGATATTGTCATCGATGATGCTTGGATCGAACGGGTCCGTGCAGAAATTCCGGAACTTCCGGATGCCCGTAAAGCACGCTACGTTTCCGAACTTGGCATGTCACCTTATGATGCCATGGTATTGACGTTGGCTAAACCGATTTCCGACTTTTTCGAAGCGACAACAGCAGCCGGAGCTGATGCGAAACTGGTTTCCAACTGGCTGATGGGGGAAGTTTCCGCTTATCTTAACGCTGAGCAGAAAGAACTTACTGATACGGCTCTAACGCCTGAAGGTTTGGCGGGAATGATCAAATTGATCGCAGACGGCACCATTTCATCGAAAATCGCTAAAAAGGTATTCCGTGAATTGATTGAAAAAGGCGGCGACGCCAATGATATCGTAAAAGCGAAAGGGCTTGTCCAGATTTCGGACGAAGGCGTTTTGCGTGAATATGTGACCAATACATTGGATGCCAACCCGCAATCGATCGAAGACTTCAAGAACGGCAAGGACCGTGCAGTCGGCTTCCTGGTCGGCCAAATCATGAAAGCAACCAAAGGACAGGCGAATCCGCCATTATTGAATAAAATTCTTTTGGAAGAAATCAACAAACGATAAAATGATAGATGGTCCTTTAATGGGCCATCTTTTTCTGTTCAGCCGCTGTCAGAGCTTAACGGACGCTTCCGCTAATCTGTTGTCCAGACTCCAGCGGCCAAGTCTTGACCGACGCCTGCAAGGTCAAGGCTTTGCGACG
>CAZGMW010000253.1:0-3383 GCA_964526895.1 uncultured Planococcus sp.
CAGGAGCACGAGCAATGATCCGGCCATCAGATAGTTCCACTGGGTGCTGAGCTGTCCTTTGAATACAGCCAGCCCCAGTTGCAGTGTATAAAGATTTTCATCATTCAAATAGAGCAATGGGCCGAGAAAATCGTTCCATGCGCCGTTGAATGAGAAAATCGCAACCGTGGCAAGTGCCGGCTTCGTCAGCGGAAGACCGATCTTTCTCCAGATATAGAAATGGCTTGCGCCTTCGATTTTTGCCGCTTCGATCAATTCAGTCGGAATCGTCATATAGAATTGCCGGAGTAAAAAAATATAAAATGCGCTTCCAAAGAAGTGGGGGACAATCAACGGATAATACGTATTGACCCAGCCTAAATTCGCGAACAGAACATATTGCGGAATAAGCGTTACAAATCCCGGAATCATCATCGTGGATAACACGATGGCGAACCAGATTCCTTTGCCTCGGAAGGGAATTTTCGCAAATCCATAGGCAATGAAAGAATTTGC
The DNA here is from genome assembly GCA_964526895.1 of uncultured Planococcus sp. GTDB lineage: Bacteria > Bacillota > Bacilli > Bacillales_A > Planococcaceae > Planococcus. Next base: position 496 of record CAZGMW010000253.1, read on the forward strand.
CAGCACACTGCCGATTACGACTAGGGTCGTAATGGTGATCGTGTTAATGGTATAGGTCGTAAAAGGTGCAGCGCTCCAGGCTCTGATATAGTTGCCCCATTCCCATGACTCCGGAAAAAAGGAGGGAGGGTAAGACATAACTTCCTGCATCGTTTTAAGGGAAGTTGCAAACATCCACCAAAGCGGCGACAGAATCAGAAGGCTGCCTACTGCCAAGAGCACGAAGTTCAGCAAACGCCACATATTGTTGCGATTGCCCCGGTGATCCAGGAATCGCAGTTTCGTCTGAATCGCCGGTTTATTTCGATCCTTCTCAACTTCAGTTGCATAGTCGGTTTTATGTGCCATTTATTTCTCCTCCCCTTCATAATGCACCCACCGGGGAGCGAGTTTCAGATTGATGAGAGTCAAGACGAATACGATGACAAATAGAATCCAGGACATTGCCATGGCATAGCCCATATCAAAGCTCTCGAATGCCCGATTCCACATATAGAGATTATAGAACAGCAAAGAATTTGCCGGACCGCCTTCGCCGTTGCCTGACATGATATATGCTTCCTGGAATATCTGGAAACCACCAATCAGGCTGGTGACGACATCAAAGAAAATGACAGGCGTGATCATCGGGATGGTGATGTGAAAAAATTGGCGGAAGCGGCTGGCGCCATCAATTTCCGCTGCTTCATAAAGTGACTTGGAGACGCCTTGCATACTCGCCAGATAAAGCAGCATCGAACCGCCGACGCTCCACAATTTCATCAATATTAATGAAGGTTTGGTCCAATCCGGATCATAGAGCCAGTTCGGACCTTCAATGCCAACCCAGCCGAGCAGGAGATTCACCATTCCTGTTCCGGGTTCAAGCAGTTGCATCCATAAAAGATAGACGCCGACGCCTGACAGAACAGCCGGCAGGTAATACAAGGTCCGGAAAACGCGTATACCCGGCACGTCCTGATTCAGCAGAGCCGAGATGAAGATGGCGCCAAGTGTCGTCAGCGGGACTGAAAAAGCTACATAATAGATTGTGTTCCAAAGGGAGGTCCTGAAAAGACCATCATCAACGATGAGCGATTGATAGTTTTCCACTCCGACAAAATCCATTCTTGATGTAATATTATAATCTGTAAAACTTCCAGCCAGGGAAAACAATAATGGCCCAGCAGTGAAGGCGAAGAAACCGACAATGAACGGCATGATGAAAATATAGCCGTAAATGCTTTCTTTCCGCCGGATGGTCAATTTTCTTTTGCCCAAAGGACTTCCCTCCTGTTTACTGGTTTTCTTCGATTAGATCTTCAACGTCCGTCTGGGCCTGTTCCAATGCTTCCTCTGCAGTCATGGAACCAAGGAAGAATTCATCGACATGCGGGTTGATGTAATTATAAAATGCCGGTGCTTCTACCGGTGCCGGCGTCAATAATGTATTTTCCATACTTTCGACAGCCATCTGGTAAACCATGCGGCCTTCTTCTGTCAGTTCTTCGGATTGCGCTGCAGCTTCCGCAGCTTCAATATTGGCTACATTATCGAAGTTTTCAACTGCCCAATATTCCTGCGCTTCTGCGCCAGTCAGATACTCGATAAATTCCCAGGCAGCTTCGGGATCGCTTGAACCTTCAGGAATTTCTGCGACAAATCCGCCGCCCCAGCTTGTATGGCCATTTCCAGGCTCATATTCAGGAAGCGGTGCAACGCCAAAGTTCAAATCTTCGGCATACTCGCTGATTTGCGTATAGAAAGTCGGCTGCTGGACAAGCATCGCCAAATCTCCGCTGAAGAACGGATTACCCTGCTGGCTGTCGATTTGGGCCTGGTAGGAATTTACAACATCTTCGCCGATCCGGTCTCTCCAGGATTTGAGCCAGTTTAGAACTTCCACGTTTGTTTCAGTATTTACATTTACATTTTCAGTGTCATTGTCTTCACCAAAATAATTTTCGCCGTTTGCATTCAGAAGCCAAACGTCATAACCGACGCCCCATAACGGGTAAAATCCTAGGCGCTCATAATCATCGCCATTTTTTACATCCAGTTTGGCGGCATATTCTTCAAGCTCTGCCCATGTTTCAGGTGGATCTTCGGGATCCAGTCCGGCATCTTCGAATGCATCTTTATTGTAGAAAAGGACACGGGTGTCTGTGTTAAACGGAATCCCGTAGGAATCGCCTTCATAGAGGGTGGCATTCCAAAGTTCGGGATAGAACTTGTCCGCGAAGTCTTCATCCATGAACTCCGATAGATTCATCGCCTGATTTTCTTTTCCGCGGATTGCGGTAGCGTTGATATCATTGATAACAACATCCGGTGGATTGCCTGCAGCGATCGCCGCCAATTCTTTTGTCCAGATATCTCCCCAAGGACTGTAAGTATGTTTAACCACGATTTCATCCTGTGAAGCATTAAAATCCGCGACAATTTTTTCGATGACCGGCCGTCTGATTTCAGAACCCCAGAATGACCAGAAGTCGACTACAGTTTTACCTTCTTCGTTTGTTTCGCCTTCACTGCTGTCGCTTGTCTGGAAACCTGCACATCCACTGAGCAATAGAGCCGTACTAGTTAGAGACAAGAGAAAAGTGCGTGATTTTTTCATTGGTACACCACTCCTTTTTTATAATGAATTTCTGAAAATGCTTCGCCTTCCGAAGATGTTGGCGCGGTTCCTTCATTAAGCAAGCCGCGTATCACCGTAACACATAAAAACTAAAAATTCAATTTACTTGTTAACTAGGAGTATACAGGACTTCTCTTTCCATTTCCAACCCGGATTTGTAATTTACAAATAACTCTTTATAATTGAAATAAAACGAATAAAGGGGAATCGCACATGGCTGAGATAAAAATCAATAATCTGGGCAAACGTTATGATAAAGGTGCTTTAG
>CAZGMW010000254.1:0-2489 GCA_964526895.1 uncultured Planococcus sp.
GGTCGGTCTTATAATGGCTGCATTTATCCTGCGTTTGAGGAAAAAGTTATTGGCCAGGCGGAAATCCGCAGCACATTCAAAGTATCGAAAGTGGGGACAATTGCCGGAAGCTACGTGACTGAAGGTAAAATTACCCGTGACAGCGGAGTTCGTGTAATCCGTGAAGGAATTGTTGTATTCGAAGGTGAAATGGATACTTTGAAACGCTTCAAAGACGATGCCAAAGAAGTGGCTAAAGGCTACGAATGTGGTGTTACTATCAAGAATTTCAATGATGTCAAAGAAGGCGACATTATTGAAGCTTATGTTATGGAAGAAATCGAACGCAAATGATCCTTTATATGGAATGCGAATTTTTCATACCGACCGCGCATTCATTAAAGGACAAACGGGCAGTGGTGAAAAGCATGCTGACCCGTTCAAAACAAAAGTTCAATGTTTCCGCGGCGGAAGTTGATCATCAGAATGTATGGCAGCGCACGCGTCTTGCTTTCGTCACCGTTTCTTCTTCGAAAGAAATGGTTGAAAAAGAAATGGCGCAAGTGCTGTATTATCTGGAGAGCAATCCGGCGTGGGAATGCCTTGAACATCATCAAGAATATTTGTAAGAACGAGGTGAATAAGCAATGACAATGCGCTCGAATCGTGTAGGCGAACAAATGAAAAAAGAGCTTAGCGATATCATCAGCCGCAAGTTGAAAGATCCGCGAATCGGATTTGTAACGGTGACCGATGTTGAAGTTACCGGAGATCTGCAACAGGCGACTGTGTATATCAGTGTATTAGGCAGTGATGCCGAAAAAGAGCAGACATTGCTGGGCTTATCGAAATCCAAAGGGTTTATCCGTTCAGAAATCGGACAGCGTATCCGTTTGCGCAAAACACCTGAATTATCTTTTGAATTCGATACTTCAGTGGCATACGGAAATCGCATCGACAGTCTGCTGCGGGATATTAAAGAACCGAAAGACGAACAATAAAGAGAAACTTCATCCAGTGGGGTTTTCTTTATCCCCACTGAATGTTAGTTGATCCAATCGGGTTTTTATGGTCAGTTGATCTCCCACTTGAAGAAGTGGGAGTCTTACTGACCGTTAAAACGGGATAAAACCAGGCCTGCTGTCTATTTCTTAGATTGCAGGCTTTTTTACATATCTTTAAGGAGTTGAAACAGATGGCCATTAACGGAATACTTCCTTTATGGAAAGAAAAAGGCATGACTTCCCATGATTGTGTTTTTAAATTGCGCAAGATATTGAAAACCAAAAAAGTTGGCCATACCGGCACACTTGATCCCGAGGTGGATGGTGTACTGCCAATATGCATCGGCAACACCACAAAAGTGGCGGAGTATATTACGGATCAGGGGAAGACCTATGAAGCGGAAGTGGCGATTGGTTTTTCGACTGACACGGAAGATGCTACAGGGAAAATGGTAGATAGAAATAATGATGAAAAGAAAATCACACGACCGGAATTGCTGGCTGTATTAGAAGGATTGACAGGGGAAGTCACACAAGTTCCGCCTATGTATTCCGCTGTGAAAGTCAACGGCAAGAAGTTATATGAATATGCCCGAGCAGGCATTGCGGTGGAACGTCCAAGCAGAAAAGTTCAAATTGCTTCTATCGAGTTATTGGATAACGCAGATGAATGGACAGGAGTCGATATCCATTTCCGAATTCGCATCCAATGCGGCAAAGGAACTTACATCCGTACACTGGCAGTTCAAATAGGTGAAGCGCTTGGCTACCCGGCACATATGTCGAAATTGACCAGAACTGAATCAGGAAAATTTAAGCAAGAAGATTGCTTGACGCTTGCACAGGTTGAAGAGATTGAGCAAAATGGAAATATGGATAATTTTTTGAAGCCGCTCATTTATGGCTTGAGTGCATTTCCTTCTGTGGAAGTCGACTCCAATGCCTTTTTTGCTATGAAAAACGGGCAGGTGATGGATATGCATCCTTTATTGGAAACCAGCAAATTGCTCGTTTTTACCATAAACGGAAATCCATTTGCTCTTTATAAAAAGCATCCTGAAAAACAAGGGAAAATGAAACCGGAAAAAATGTTCGGTCTACCGACAGAAGACGAGGTGTAGTATGAAGATTTTCCATTTGAATTATCCGAACCATATGAAACCCGATGAAGAGTTGGGACCTTTATCAATTGCCCTCGGTTTTTTTGATGGCATTCATAAAGGCCATCAGAAGGTGATCGGCGAAGCTGTTGAGAAAGCTCGGCAGACAGGTGCGAAGTCAGCCGTCATGACTTTCGATCCACATCCGTCACTCGTGCTCGGCGGCAGAAAAGAAGAAGTGTTTTATATCACGCCTATGCAGCAGAAAATGGATGTTTTTAAATCTATGGACATCGATGTGTGTTTCATCGTGAGATTCACTTCCACTTTCGCCCAATTGCAGCCGGAACAATTCATTAATCATTTTATAAAAGAACTTGGTGTTGTCCATGTCAGTGCCGGATTC
>CAZGMW010000254.1:2499-3375 GCA_964526895.1 uncultured Planococcus sp.
TTTTCATTCGGGGCTAAAGGCAAGGGAACGATGGAGCTGATGAAAAGTCATGGCACTGGTCACTTCGGCGTCAGCGTAATCGGCAAGCAGGAAGATGGCCAGGAAAAAATCAGTTCGACAAGAATCCGCAGCCATCTCAAAAATGGTGAAATCGAAGAGGTCTGCAGGTTGTCAGGACGTCCATTCAAAGTTTCGGGCACGGTTGTAAATGGTGATAAGAGGGGCCGAACCATCGGCTTTCCGACCGCCAATGTGGAACCGGAACTTGGCACATTCGTTCCAGGCAGAGGAGTATATGCTGTGCGTCTCCATGTACAGGATGAAATTCATGAAGGTGTGTGCAATGTCGGATATAAGCCGACTTTCAATGATCCGGATCAGAAAAAGCTGGTAATCGAAGTTCATATTTTTGATTTCAACAAAGATATTTACGGCGAACGAGTCACGGTCGACTGGCACAAACGGATTCGCGACGAAAGAAAATTTTCGGGCATCGACGAGTTGAAAGCGCAGATTGAAAAAGATAAACAGGAAGCCATTACTTTTTTCGCTGAGTAATATAGAAGCTCTGTGTTCAGTTGATTTTCAAATTGCCGTATGCTATGATTTATAAGTACTGAATGTACAAACCGTTGCTTGGCAAATCGAATCACCAACGTTTGCTCGGTAATAGGGGATATCAGAAATTAGGAGGTGGAAACAGTATGGCAATCACTCAAGAACGTAAAAATGAATTGATCAATGAATACAAAGTGCATGACACTGATACTGGGTCTGCAGAAATTCAAATCGCCATTCTTACAGAAGACATCAACAACCTGCAATTCGCGGCCTGCCCAATCGAACTTGTAAACTTTTTTAGTTTGCTCCATAATC
>CAZGMW010000255.1:0-3370 GCA_964526895.1 uncultured Planococcus sp.
TCCGTAAGATAAAAGACGGTGCCGAAACAAAATGGATCATCGGTGCTCAGATTGTGACAGCAACGGGTCTATTGCTACTGCCTTTTACAACGAACTTGATATTCGCGGGAGTCGCTTTGAGTATTTTCACAGCCGGCAATGCACTTGCCCGGACCGCACTCGTTTCTTTGACTTCAAAAGAATCCGGCGGCAAATATGGGACGGCTGCCGGAATGACGTATTCGATGGATAATATGGGACGCATTATCGGTCCCTTATTCTTTACATGGCTCTTGACTATGCAGGCTGGTTCTATCTATTACCTGTCAGGTGCACTGGCAATTGCCAGCATCCTGTTGATCGTCCTTTACCGTGGCTCTTCAAAAACCGCATCCCAAAAAGCAAGCACCCCGGCGTGATGGGGGTGCTTGCTTTTTTCATCTTTATTAATATGGTGTTCCGCCGTTAATGTGCAGAACCTGTCCAGTTACATAAGAAGAATCATCGGATGCCAGATAAACATAACCCGGTGCAAGTTCGTCAGGCTGACCTGGCCGCCCGAGAGGTGTCTGGCTGCCGAAGCCCTCCACTTGGTCAGCGGGGAAAGATGCCGGAATGAGCGGCGTCCAGATTGGCCCCGGTGCGACGCCATTTACGCGGATGCCTTCTTCCGCCAATGAACCTGACAAGGCACGGGTAAATGACAGGATTGCGCCTTTTGTCGATGAGTAGTCGATCAATGTCGGCTCTCCTCGGAAAGCCGTGATTGACGTTGTGTTGATGATGGAAGCACCGCGTTTCATATGTTCTAGAGCGGCTTTCGTCAAAAAGAACATACTGAATACGTTAGTGCGGAAAGTGCGTTCCATTTGTTCAGCAGAGATATCTTTCAACGAAGTTTGCACATGCTGCTCCCCTGCATTGTTCACAAGAATATCAAGGCCGCCTAATTCATCGACAACTTTCTGTACACTTTCCTGACAGAACGATTCATCTCCGATATCACCAGCAATCAGCAGGCATTTGCGCCCTTCCTGCTCGATTAATTTCTTCGTTTTTTCCGCATCTTCATGTTCATCCAGATACAGCACTGCAACGTCTGCACCTTCTTTGGCGTATGCTATCGCCACTGCACGGCCGATGCCGCTGTCTCCGCCTGTGATCATTGCTTTTTTACCTGGAAGACGTTGGGCTTTACCGGCGAGATTCTTGGCGAAATCAGGTGCAGGATCCATTTCTGATTCAAATCCCGGTTGACGTTCCTGCTCTTGCCCCGGAACTTTTTTCGGCTTATCCTTATCCATTCAGAATCATCCTTTCCAGATTTATATGTCTTTGTGGATTTTCCCCTTTTGGATAATCATAAACCTAGCTCCCCCCTCTTAGCGGAGGACACCTGCTTTTATTTCTGCAGTTCAGGATTTGCCGGAATAAAATTTTTATCAAGCTCCGGATGTGCCTTTTTCAAAATGGATGGGCGCATCATATAGCTCGTCATTATTATCAGACAGAGGCTGCTGCCGATGACGACGTATTCGGCCGGCACGAGATCATACAGCAAACCGAATATCAGATAGCCAAGCGGCATCATCGCCATTGCCATCGACTCCAATATCCCAAAAACGCGTCCGCGATATTCCTCTTCCACGTCCTTTTGCATCATAACGCCGATCGGTGTATTGACCAATACGTTCGTGACACCGAAAACCAGCATCAAAGCAAGGAAGTAAACGACCACGCCTGTGTAGGACAGTTCAATCATCAACGGCAATGCCATGCCGGCCAGCAGAACCGACATAGCCAGTATGCCTCTTTTTGAAAAGCGCAACGGGAATTTCACTTCTTTGCCTACAGAGAAGTAGATGGATGCCAAAAGCATCCCCACTGCAATCATCGCTTCGATAAAGCCGAAATGTGTCGCCTCGACTTTCAATTCCTGAACCGCGATAAACGGCAGTCCGATCATCAACGCGGAAAAGAAGAAGTTAATGCCTATAGCTACTGTTACAATTACCATTACCACTCGATTCGATTTTAAATAGGTAAAGCCTTCTTTCATCCCTGTAACCATCGATTTCTTTGTATCTTCAACAGTTTCAGCTGCCCGATTCGTAAATAATTTGAAGTTCATCGTCGATTCCAGGGCCACAGCCAATAAATAAGCAGCCACCTGGATAATCAGAAAAACGTTCATCGAAACAAATCCGAAAAGAATTCCGCCGACAACCGGACCGCCGATTGTCGCGATGGCGATTGCAGATTGATTAAAACCCATCGCTTTCTGAATACGGTCCGTATCAATCAAATTCGCGATGGAAGAAGAAAATGTCACACTGGCGAACATGGAACTGACAGAAAGCAAGGCAGTGGTCGTATAAATGGCCGGAAGCGACAGACCGGCATTAATACTGTATACAAGTAAGCCTGCAACTGACAGTGCACTGGCGAGCTGGGCCAAGATGACAATCGCTTTTTTCGAGTAATTATCGGCGATATAACCGGCAAATGGCGCAAGCAAAGTTCGTGGCAGGATACTGCAAATCAAATTGATGGCGAAATTGGCTGCCGATCCAGTCAAAGCCAATACATATAAACTGATGCCAAAAGCATAGACGGAACTGCCGAACGTTGAAATGAGCTTGCTGATGGTAAATGTGTATAAATGATAAGTAGCCTTGCTGATCTTTGCTGCTTCAGTCATTTTTTTCACTCTCCACTCCAAAAGTTTAATTTAATTAAACAAAATATATCACGCTCAAGTTGGCATTGCAAGCAAAAGTTTAATATAATTAAACTATACTGAAAAGCAGGTGAGGAAATGGCTTCATTAGGTGAACGCATAAGGAAATTACGTAAAGAAAGAGGCCTGACATTACAGGCTTTGGCGGGCGAAGAACTGTCCAAAGGAATGCTCAGTCTTATAGAAAATAATAAAGCCAACCCTTCTATGGAAAGTTTGGCTTATATCGCTAAACAGTTAGATATCCATATAAACGAACTTCTAGAAGAAGTGCCCGCTTCCGAGCTGCGGGAGGTTCTGCAGGAAGTAGAAAATATATATTTAAAAATAATGGATGATATGACTAGCGGTTTCAAAAAAATTGTTGGACTGGTTGCACCATATATCGATCAATTGCCTTACCGATATGAATCTGCCCGCCTTCTTGAGATTTATAGCCGCTGTCTTTACTATATGAAAGAAGAAGGCTGGCAGAATTATCTTGAGCGGGCTGAAGAAATGTATGAAGGGCTGCATCTTATGAACAATAGTGCAGATATCCAATTATTTCGCGCTATGCTGAAATTTAATGATCATCATTACGAAGAGTCGTTAAAAATGCTGAAGCATTCACGCAAAGTCTTTGATGAGCGAGGAATCATTCTCGACTCT
>CAZGMW010000256.1:0-1853 GCA_964526895.1 uncultured Planococcus sp.
GCAGCAGTATTCAGCTTCATATATGGATATTTTGTTTCGGGCTATGCGGCACTCGATCCTGGTTTCGTCGCGTTAATGTTTACGCTGCGTGTATTGAGCGGAGCAATCATTGCCGGAATTGGCGGCAAATATATAGGCGATGCACTGCTTGCGACCGGTTCACTGCGCGGCTACGCTATCGCTCGGACACAAACGCGTGATGCCAATGCCTGACAGCATCTTCGAAATGAAAAACGTCAGCTTCCGCTTTCCTGATGACTCGTCACCGACATTGTCATCCATCTCGTTCACCATCGCGCGCGGCGAAAGGGTCGCCATTTCCGGTCCCAGCGGTTCCGGCAAGTCGACTTTGCTGTATTTATTGAACCGGCTCTACCCCGCCAATTGCGACGGCATCGTGGAAGGCGATATTCACTTATTCGGTAAACCGGCCGATTCCTATGCTCCAGGTGAGATCAACCACCGCGTGGCTACCGTTTTCCAGGATCCGGATTCACAGTTCTGCATGCCGACAGTCGAAGAAGAGCTTGCGTTCACGCTGGAAAACTTGAATACACCATTAAGCGAAATGGCAGAAAGGATCCGTCATGTCCTGGATATGACCGGTCTGGCCCACCTTCGCCACGTTTCGATCCAAACGCTTTCCGGCGGAATGAAGCAGCGTGTTGCCACTGCCTGTGCTTTGGTAATGGATCCCGAAGTCCTGTTGCTTGATGAACCGATTTCGCATCTCGATCCCTACACTGCTAAAGAATTCATCCTATGGCTCGATCAATTGCAGAAAGAGTTTCATCTGACAATCGTTGCTGTCGAACACAGGCTGGATTATTGGGGTCTATTTTTTGACCGGGAAATTAAAATCACGGCTACAGGCAGAATTTCAGAAGACGTTATTTTTAAGCAGCATGAGACTTTGCGTTACCCGCTCCGGCTGAATTCCATACTGGATGTACCCTCTTTAATTGCGACCGGTCTTTCAGTAAAGATAAAAGGAGAGACACTGCTCCATCCGGTTTCATTCAATGCGAAAAAAGGTGAATGCATCGTCATCGCAGGACCAAATGGCAGCGGTAAATCGACATTGGTGAAAGCCATCTGCGGCATCTATAAAAAAGAAGCTGAGAAATTCTCATCTGACCCGTGTGGTTATGTACCGCAATCGCCTGAATTTTTGTTTCTGACTTCAACGGTCTTTGACGAACTGGCTTTTGGCGGAACGTCTTCTAAACTGGAACTGGACGATTTGATGAAGTCTCTGCGTTTAACAGAAATCGAAACCCAAAATCCATTTGCCGTCAGTCACGGCCAAAAGCGCCGAGTCGCGATCGGGGCAATGCTTGCGGATAAGAGAAATGCGCTGTTCCTCGACGAACCGACTTCGGGGCAGGATGACAGAGCTTTAATGGAACTATTCCATCTCATCGACAGCCGTTTGGATCAGGGAGAGACTGTTTTTATCGTAACGCATGATATGGAGTTCGCTGCCGCTGTCGCTGATTCTATCCTGCTTTTGAAAAATGGCAGGATGACTGGCAAATTCCCAGCACATAGGGTTTGGCAAGATCCAGAATTGCTTTCAGCCCATAATCTTCTGCCGCCGAAAGGAGTTGCGCGACATGCGGAATCTTTTGCATGACATGAATCCATCAATAAAATTCATCACTGTGACAATTGCGATGCTCAGCTTGGCGTTTTTCTTTAACCCGTGGACGCCTTTGCTATTCTTTTTCAGCATCATCATTCTTCAGCTGTTTTTCAGCAGAATCAACTGGAAACTTTGGAGTTTATTCATGCTCCCTTTTGTGATCGGCGCATTCGGCTATCTTTGGACGACAATCGTTTTTGGTGCTGAA
>CAZGMW010000256.1:1953-3332 GCA_964526895.1 uncultured Planococcus sp.
CAACAAGCCCATCGTCTGCGCGGAGCTGCCGCCCAAAAGTTTTGGTGGCAGCGGCTTCTTAATATTCGCAGAGTCATTATACCGATGCTTGCCGGAGCTGTACGAAAAGCGGAACGCTCCGCATTCGCGATGGAAGCGCGTGGATTTACCGGTGAAGCACGAAAAGAGTTTTTTCATCCCGTGTCCATAACACCAAAAGATTTTGCTTTGTCAGCTGCTATAATGTTTCTCTTTGCCCTTTCATCAATCACGGGTTCCTTACTATCAATTTAATAACGTTTAATTAGAATATTACTTGAAAATATATACAATAAATAAGTCCATATTACCCTACCTAGTTCTATAGTATTCAATTACACTAAAGTGGCAATAATATTCTGTTTTTCTCTCAGTAGCTAAACAAAATATTTATTCGCATCTTGTATAAAGGCAAAACAGTCGAAAGGCTGTGACGCAAAGTTTCAGGCCTGTGGCTTCGGCTAAGGCGGCTGGACTGCCGGGAATGGCGGATGATACTTTTATATAGTAGAGTTCAATATTCTCTAGTAGATATAAATAAGAACTCGGGGGTAATGGAATGTTGTCACAACAAAACAAAGAACAGGTATCCAAACAGATCAAGCGCTATTTCACAGTAGGAATTATAGCTTCGGCAGGTTTTATTTCCTTTAATGCAGTGTCTGCTTTTGCTAATGATGATGAAGCACAGCTGCAAAATGCCACGCCAGAAACCGAACTTGCTGAAGAGCCGGATCTGGTGCCGGGCGATTTCTTTTATTTTTTGAAGCAATTGCAGGAAAAGCTCCAATTGGCTGTAACCTTCGACAACACAGCTGAAGCCGAATTGTTTGTTGAGTATGCAGAACAGCGGATACTGGAAGCCGAAGCTTTAATGGCTGAGGGCAATGAAGAGCTGGCAGTGGAAACTCTTGAGAAAGCTTTGGAGTTGTATGAAGAAGGTCTGGAGCAGATGACTGATATTGATGAAGAAGAAAGTTCTGAAACAGCAAGTGACGAAGCAGGAAACTTTGAAGACGTTTCTGAAACAGATGACGAATTGACGCCAGAAGATGCCCGTGCTGCTTTGGAAGAAAAATTCAACTCTAATTTAATGGCTCTGCAGACGGCGATGGACAAAGTGACAAATCCGAAAGCGAAAGAGTCGCTCGCTAAAAACGTCGCCAAAGCGATGGAACGCTTGGAGAGTAAAATAGAAAAAGAACTTGCCAAGTCAAATGAGACGGAAGAACAAATTGAAGAAGAAATTGAAGAAGATGCAGAAGCAGATGCTCCTGTTGCAGAAGAGACTGCAGATGAAACGACAGAAAATGAAGACCCTTCTGAAGAGCAAGCTGAAGTGTCTGAAGAGACTGAGGAAG
>CAZGMW010000257.1:0-3319 GCA_964526895.1 uncultured Planococcus sp.
ATTGAAGAGAATACCGAACCGGCCAGTCCATGGCCGGTTTTTTCTATGGCTAATTAACCGTTAAATGACGTGTTTAATCAATTTAATAAAAAATGGATAAATTTCAGAAACTATTGACATTTATAAGGAGAGTCTGAATAATGGAAAAATAAGGGGGATACAAATATATGATTAGAGAGAACAAGTTGATATCCGGAATAACGTCAGGTGTGCGGTTATGAATCTTTCCAAAGAAACACCTGAATCGCATTTAAATCCATTTACAGCCATTTGGACCAAACCACGTCAGACAGTTCGCCAAATTATAGAAGAAAGGAACTCGCGCTTCATCTTTCTGCTGGTGGTACTGGTGGGTTACTCTTCCATATTAACTTCTGCACTCGATACAGATGCAGATGAAACATTCGGAATCCCGGGACTTCTGATTGGCGGATTGATCCTCAGTCCACTAAGTGCAGCAATCGGGATTGCAGTTTTGTCTCTAATTTCTTTGCTGGTCGGCAAGCTTTTTAAAGGGACAGCCACTTTTGATGAAATGTTCCGTGCCCAGCTCGCTGGTCAAATTCCATATGTGTGGCTAATACCTGTGTTGCTGCTCTGGATTTTATTTTCGCCATCGAGTTATTTTAAAAGTTTTGAGGAAACCTACAGCGGTATAGACTTGACCCTGAACATTATATTAACGGTAATTTTATTTGTCCTATCAATGCTTACCTTATTCTACCAAAGCAAAGCAATCGGTGAAGCGCATGGCCTATCCGCGTGGAAAGGCTTGGCTATCATCTTAATCCCGCTTTTGATCCTTGTTGTAGTGGTAACTTTGCTTCTTGTGCCGGTCATTTTTTTGTAAAGCCAATAAAAGACTTTCTCGGGGTCAAGCCCGGGAAGGTCTTTTTAATTTTTTAGTTCAAAACTATGCGAGGTAATAACTTATTGGGGGGGCCAAGTTTATCGCGCGTCATATTTTTGCTATACATACAAAAGTTTTTAAATTCTCCATATAGATTTGAAAGGTTATTTGGTATGATAGACTCATTAAGGATTTTTAAGGAAAATATAAACAGAAAAGAGAATAGATGAATGCTAATGACCAATGTAATGCAAAGAAATAATGTGAAAATAGCGGGTCAAGGAGAGGCGACGATTATTTTTGGCCACGGCTTCGGCTGTGACCAGCTGGTGTGGAAAGAAGTCATCAAGGAATTCCAGAATGACTTTAAAGTGATCACTTTCGATTATGTAGGATCCGGCCAAAGTGATAAAAATGCATACTCCAACGAACGTTACAGTACCTTGGATGGATACAAGCAAGATCTGCTGGAAGTTTGCGATGCATTGGAAGACGAAAGCTTTATTTTTGTTGGCCATTCGGTCAGCAGCATGATTGGGATGCTTGCTTCGATTGAGCGCCCTGAATTGTTCAGTAAACTCGTGATGATCGGTCCTTCTCCCTATTATTTGAATGAGCCGGGTTATCAAGGCGGCTTCGAACAAGAGGATATAGCTGAGTTGCTAGATATGATGGAAGTGAATTACAAGGAATGGGCAAAATATTTGGCGCCGATTGCCATGAGCAATGAAGACCGGCCTGAGCTCGCGGAAAACTTTGAACAGCTGCTTTGTTCGAATGACCCAAAGATCGCCAGGCAATTTGCAGAAGTGACTTTCACTTCGGATATGCGGAAGGAACTTGGGAAGCTGCAGGTTCCTACGCTTATTATGCAGACACAATATGACGCCATAGCTCCAATCGAAGTGGGCCAGTTTGTCCATGACCATATTCCGAACAGTAAGCTTATTATTATGAACGCCATGGGGCATAACCCTCATATAAGTGATTCTGCCGAAACCGTCACTGTCATAAAAGAGTACTTGGCTAACTAGGAGAGAAGTTGATGGAGGAACAATTGTACTCGGCACCACTCGGTTATCTGGTAATGGATAAAAATTTGAAGATAATTGAAATGAATAAAATGATGCGTGAGATGGCCAATGTAAAATCTGAATCAGTTCCCACCCATATGCACAGTTTATTGACGATGGCATCCAGAGTATATTTTCAGACCTATTTTATCCCGACCATCATTACTCACGGGGCGGTCGATGAAATGTTTTTGAAATTGAAAAGTTCTGAAGGGCCAATACCTGTACTGATGAATACAAAGAAGCGGAATGATTTATTCGAATGTGCCTTCATGCAAGTATCTGTCAGAAATGAATACGAAAAGGAATTATTAGACGCCAAACGGGAAGCGGAATGGATCAGTCTAGCGACTACGGAAGCGAACAGAAAACTTCAAGGATTGCTGGATGAAGTGGAGTGCAAGCAGTCTGAGTTGAATGTATTGAATGAACGGCTTAAAGAAATGACGATTACTGACGTGTTGACAGGTTTGAAAAACCGGCGCTATCTGGAAGAATGGCTGCAGAATTTCAGTGAAGACAGAAGCTTGGCGTTATTGATGATAGATATTGATTTCTTTAAGCGAATCAACGATACGTTCGGCCATCATGCAGGCGATGCTGTCCTGAAGGACTTAGCGGCTGTTCTGGCTGATGTGATTGGAGACGCAGGATTTGCAGTTCGTCTCGGTGGAGAGGAATTCGTAGGAGTGCTCTGGAAAACAGAATTGCAGGAAGCAGGCATGATGGCAGAGAAAATCAGGAGAAATATAGAGAAGTACGACGGGTTCCCCCAGCCGATAACGGTAAGCATCGGAGTCGCCAGTGCCACAGGCTCCACTCCGTACGCTGACTTGCTCGCCGAAGCAGATGCTGCTTTGTATGACTCGAAAAATAAAGGAAGAAATCGTGTAACATTAGCTGTTTAATCAAAATCCTTGCCTGTTTTATCCAAGGCGAGGATTTTTCTGATACTTGTATAAGAGAGGCCTCTGTTAATCATCCGGCCAGTAAATTACGACCGGCGACAATTATAAGTGCATCCTTTAGGAAATCCATCATATCTTTGGTAAAATGAAACCAGTATTGCGAATGGACAAACGGTAATTTTAACGCAAGGAGTGATGACGCAGATGACTGAAACTAAAGAATCCGCTGCACAATTGGTCAGAAGAAATAACGTTAGAATCGAAGGACAGGGCCAGAAAGTTCTGGTGTTTGCCCATGGCTTCGGATGTGATCAATATGTATGGGACAAAATTGCGCCAGCTTTTGAAACGAAATATCGAGTTGTACTGTTCGACTATGTCGGCTCCGGCAACAGTGACAAAACTGCTTATAATAAAGAGCGATACCGTACACTGCATGGCTACAAACAAGACCTTCTTGAATTATGCGACGCTTTGTCTCTTGAAAA
>CAZGMW010000258.1:0-3299 GCA_964526895.1 uncultured Planococcus sp.
TCTTTTAGCTGTTCTGCAGCATCCAAGCCACTTTGGATCGGCATTTCAATATCCATGACGCAAATATCCGGATTTTGAGTTGCCACTAAATCAATGGCCTCCTGCCCGTTCGCAGCCATTCCGACAACTTCCATATCTTCTTCCAGATCAAGTAAAGAGCCTAAAGCTCCAAGCATCATACGCTGATCTTCGGCTAATACGATTCGAATCATGCCATCTCCCCCTTGGAATTATAAAGAATTACATTGGGCACACGAATGTTCAAAGTCATTCCTTCTGTACCTTTGATATCGGCCGACCCATTGATGAACTCAAGCCGCTCCCGCATTCCAACCAATCCATTGCCTTGCATGAAACCGCCTGATTCCGGCAGCCCGATGCCGTCATCCTGCACCTGGACCAATACTTCCTGAGGGGTTTGTTTGATCAGAATCGTGCATCTTGTCGCCTGGCTGTGTTTAACCACATTATTTACCGCTTCTTTCAGACACATGCTCAGAACATTTTCCACCAACAACGGTGTGTTTTTAAGTTTTGGGCTTCCATACAGCACAAAATCGATTTCTCCTGCCCTTAAAATTTGCTGCACCCGCAGCAATTCCTCTTCCAGCTTCGTGCCTCGCATATCCGATACCAATTCACGAACCTCTTTCAAGGCCGTACGGGCAGTCTGTCTGACGTCATTGATTTCATTGAGCGCAGCTTCCGGATCACGGTATATCAATTTGCTCGCCAGGTCGCTTTTCAGGCCGATCAGTGACAATTTTTGGCCAAGAGTATCATGGAGATCCCGGGCAATACGTTCTCTTTCTTCTATAATCACCAATTGCGATATCCGTTTGTTGGCGTCTTCCAGCTGACCTTCCAACTTTTCACGCTTGTTGCGGTTATAGGTATTAAAAGGCAAAAGAATAACTCCGAGAATTGTCAGCACGACAAAAGGCAATTGGGACATGAAAAGATTGGCATGGGAAGCGATGCCGAAAGCCACGGCAGCAATCGTCGTACCGATATGGATGCCATAAACGATAAAGAAACCGACTTTATTGCGGATATTACCGATGAAAAATGCCACAAAAATGGCCAGGTACACATAGCCGAACAAGTAGGTCAACACAATGTTCACCGCCATCTCCAGGCCTACCCAAAGATAAACAAAGCCACTTGGGGAGTTGACAGATAAACGGTATGCCAAAAAGAACAGCCCCAAAAGAGCAATTCCCACTGCTATTTCGATGGCGGATGAAGATCTGAAAATGAAAAAGAAAGGCAAAATACAAAAAATCACCCATGCATATAGGCTGAGCCATGGATTTTTCGGAAATAACTGATACCAGCTTTGCATAAGCTCATCCCCCTGTTGCTGTTATTACTCATGATACCAAATTCTGCATAAAAGAAAAAACCATTCCGCCGGGGAATGGTTCTTTAAATTTATTAAGCTGCTGTCTTTTTGGAATCATTCAGCAGATGCTTGATGTCACCAAAAGTTACAAAAGTTTTGTTTTTCGCATCGTAAACTTTATAGCGTAATGATTTAAGGCTTGATTTGATGGTGATTGTAGTCGCCTGATGAAGAGGCGGAGCCGATTCATGCGCTTTTTCCAAATTATAATTCGGAACACGCGGGCTCAAGTGATGGACATGGTGGAAACCGATGTTTCCTGTAACCCATTGCAATACTTTCGGAAGCTGGTAATAAGAGCTTCCTTCAACTGCTGCCTTCACATAATCCCATTCGCTTTCGTCTTCAAAATAAGAATCTTCAAATGTGTGCTGTACATAGAACAACCAGATGCCGAATGCTCCGGCAACGAACATCGTAGTACCTTGTACAATCACAAATGCCTGCCAACCGATTATCCAAATCAGCAGTGAATAGATAGCCACCAATGAGAAGTTGATCAAGTACGTGTTATTGCGTTCTTTTTTACGTGCATCTTTACGGTTGAAACGGCTTGAAATCAGTACCAGGAATAACGGACCGAATCCGAACATGACCAGTGGATTACGGTACATGCGGTATTTGAAACGTTCCCATTTTGAAGCTTCAACGTATTCTTCGATCGTCATGACCCAGATATCGCCGACACCGCGTTTGTCGAGATTACCACTCGATGCATGGTGAATCGTATGCTCGCGTTTCCATTTTTCAAACGCGAATAATGTCATAATGCCGGTAATTGTGCCGACAATCGCATTTGCTTTTTTGTTTTTAAAGAAGGAACCGTGCGTGCAATCATGGAAAATGATGAATGTTCTAATGACAAACCCTGCTGCCACAATCGATGCTGCAATGCTCAACCAGATTGACACGTCCAATGCCTGGTACGCAAGAAACCAGAACAGGATGAATGGCGGTATAGTATTGACCAATTGACGGACACTTGCTTTCACATCTGCCTGTTCAAAAGGTTTCACGAATTTACGGAGTTGCGCTGTTTTTTCTTTACTCATGATTTTTCCTCCTTATACGGACATTCTGCGTCCGAATAACTTATTAACCTAATAATAATGAAAATACAAGCAACCGATAAGTCATAAACGCATGGATTTATACATGACACTTGTCATGTATTTCCCCGCATATGCGAGTTTCCTTTAGTTCCGGGCAGGGTAATGTATATTAAATCCGTAAATAGATGTCACATAAAAGAGGTGGATTCCATGATTTATCTGGTTGCAATCATTATGATCTTTTCCATCCCATTAGCAGCGATCATCACATCCCATCTGGAAACACAGACCAAGTTGAAGCATAAGATGATTGAAAGCGAAGTTGAACTGGAAAAGCTTAAGCATGAAAATTACATTATCGAAACGCAGAAACTCCGTTTTGAGCTGGAGCAGATGAAATTGGAAGACGCGAAAAAGGAAAAGGATTTTTTTGCAAAATAAAAAGGCAAAGCTTATTTCAGCTCTGCCTTGCCTGATAGATTGCCGCTGCGATATTGGCGGCGTTTTTTAATGCCGCATTATGCCATGATTTGCCGTTCAATTTCCTTCAATCCGTAGAAATATCCTTGGCGCTCCATCAATCCGGCATACGAACCACTTTCAATCAATTTTCCATTTTCGAGCACGATGATTTGATCCATTTTTTCGAGGCCACTCAAATCGTGGCTAACCACAATAAACGTATCGTCTGGATGATTAGCGAACAAGCGATCATAAATCAAATGGCCGGTCACGGAATCGACAGATGAAACGGGTTCATCCAGCATCCATATCCCGCCTTTTTTTAATATGGCTCTCGCTATTGCGAGCCGCTGTTTCTCACCGCCTGATAAGTTTTGGCC
>CAZGMW010000259.1:0-1875 GCA_964526895.1 uncultured Planococcus sp.
AGTTCTGCATTTTTTTGTATTGAAATATAGTTCAGCGCAGGAGGGAGGTGGGGAGCAACTGTTAGCATAAACCGCTTATACGTGAACAAAAAAATTCTATACGACAGGTAAACGGGGTTATACGTAAGATAAAAACTTCTATACGTGAACAAAGTCATCCAGTACGCGAAGTCAAAAGAGCAATCCCAAATCCAATTCACGCAACAGCAGGTGGGGCCTGGTCTCCAGTTATGAAGGAATAAAAAAAGAACAGTTGGAGTCAACTATTCTGCGCTAAAGATATATTTTATTGTTTATTGGAAAAGAAGCCTATTCCAGCGTATTTCTTCATTCCCCAAGCACTGAAGACAGTCAGAATCAGACCTGCAATCAAAATATAAATGGTAACTTCTCCTGATCTCTGCATCAAAAAATCCATAAGTGCAATGACAATGAGCGCTACGCTGATTCCCGTCATAATACCCCAAATTAACCGCATCATTTTTAGCCGCCTCTCTTATAAACTCTATATCACCGTCATCAAAAACGTAGCCGTACACGCAACAACCAAAGCGAACGAAAGACCGATTTGATATTTGCTTACAGCTGATTTTCTTTTGATTGTGATTATGAAAGTAATCAGACCATACAGAACACCTAGTATCAAAATGAATTGCAATATCAATGAATCCAATGTATCTTCCTCCTTATATTCACTGTATTCAACCAAGAATAACGGAGCTAAACACTAAGTAAAGATATATCATAAGTATTTGTATAAAAATCCCGGCAATACTGCAAATTAGACCAGCTATTGCTATGCCTCTGCCGCCTTCACCTGTCAAAGCCATTTCAGTGATCGCTTTTCTGTATAACACTAAACTGAAAATCGCCAGAGCTATACCGCAAATTGGTAAAACGAGTGAAAAAATATTTAAAAATAAACCGAAAATTGGCAGTGTGACTGGAATTATACCCACTATAAAAGATGCTGTAGCTTTACCGTTAATTACCGAACTATTATCTGGTGGTGTGTTTTCGACCATTATTATTCTCCTTAATGAAAATGATTGATTAACTTCTATTAAAATTTCAGTACTCCATTACATCAATCAAATCGGTATGTATTTAGATAAAGTAAATCTCCAGCAAGGTTTGCCGCTTCCCATCCAGTGCGTAGTTCGCTTGGTCCGCAGATTCGATTTTGTTTTAAAACTTCATCACAGTTCCTCCAAACTTATAAGATGAGTAGTTTCGATGCAGAAAACGGACTCAATAACCAGTTCATCAAGTTTGATTCTTTATCTGCCAGGAACAGGACATAATTTCCTTTTTCTTATTGATAAACTTTTAGTTTTCCATGTCCTGCTCGTAGATCATCTCGCCCTGTGAATCGTAGACGATCATCTGGACATCCGTGACCGATCCTTCATCTCTTATGTCAGAATCATGTAAAGTAAAAAAAGAATCTTCATTTATCCTGACAAGTTCGGAGATGCTGGAGACACCGCCATCTTGTAAAATATCCAGCCTCTTACCGTTTTCAAGCAGATCTTCATCTCTTATAACCACATAGATAATAGAATTGAGTGATCCGAATTCCACATCGCCGTGGCCAATTTCTTTAATCTCGCTTACCATTTCGTCGTTTGCATCCTTGTAAAGCTGATGCAGTTCATTGTTTCCAAGAATCGCGGCATAGTCATAGTCGGCTGTATTCAATATCGCCGGCACCTCAATCTGATGCTCTTCGGTGTATGCCTGAATTTCCTCATCCGTAAATGGAGGAGGACCATCATTTGTGAAACCCTCATCGGTATTCTCCTGGGCACACGCCCCCAAAGTTAACGCCAACAATAAAACCATGAAATATTTAATAGGAATTCCTCCTTTAAG
>CAZGMW010000259.1:1975-3296 GCA_964526895.1 uncultured Planococcus sp.
TTCAAAAGCTTGTACAATGGGAGGAATAGCAAATTATACTGCTATATTCACAATGTCGATTTACTGCACAGTAGCGTGAAAGAATGCTCTCTTATGAATACAGAAGTTACATAATAAAGGATTTTAGATGGAGGATTATAGTATGCAAAATAAATATGCAAGAAGAGCCAATGCGCTGAAGCCATCTGAAATGCGCTTAATCTTATCTTCGTCGGAACGGCCTGAATTGATTTCGTTTGCTGGCGGGCTTCCTGCCTCGGAACTGTTTCCGATTGAAGAATTGAAAGTGGCAAGCCAGGCAGTCCTTACTGATCACGGAGCTTCATCTCTTCAATACACCTCAACGATGGGATACATCCCGCTGCGGGAAGCGGTGATGGAGAGAATGGACGCCATCGGAATCGAATCGGATTTGCAGCAGGTGATGATTACATCCGGCTCCCAGCAGGCGATTGACCTGACTGGCAGAGTATTTCTTGACGAAGGGGACACCGTCATCTGTGAAAGTCCGACATACCTTGCGGCAATCAACGCCTTCAATGCCTACCATGCAAACATCGTGGATGTGGAAATGGATGAAGACGGCATGAAGATGGATGCGTTGGAGCAATGCCTTCAAGAGAATCCGCTGGCCAAATTCATTTATACGATCCCTGATTTTCAGAATCCGACAGGCAGGACGCTTAAACTGGAACGCAGAAAACGGATGATTGAACTCGCCAACCAATATGATGTTTTGATCCTGGAAGACAATCCGTACGGCGCCATCCGTTTTTCAGGAACCCCGATTCCGCCCATCAAACAATTTGATACGGAAGGACGGGTCATTTACCTTAGCAGTTTTTCAAAAATCTTCGCACCTGGATTGCGGTTGGGCTGGATTTGCGCAGAGAAAGAAATAATCGAAAAGTACGCAGGATTTAAGGAATCCGCTGATATGCATACTGACGGGCTTGCACAGCGTATGACAGCGAAGTATATGGAAATGTACGATCTGGATGGCCATATTGAAACCATTAAAGCCGTTTATCTTGAAAGATGTGCAACCATGCTGGACTGTATCGATGAATATTTCCCTGAAAACATCCATTATAACAAGCCAGAAGGTGGTTTATTCATCTGGGTCGAGCTGCCTGACATCATGAATGCCGGCGACATCGCATTGAAATGTCTTGAAAATAACGTAGCATTTGTACATGGTGCCCCGTTTTTCGTTAGAGCAGCACAGAAAAATACGATGCGGCTGAACTTCTCCAATTCCAACCCGGAACTCATTAAGGAAGGCATGAAACGCATTGGCGAAGTGCTGCACCGTGAATTC
>CAZGMW010000260.1:0-3290 GCA_964526895.1 uncultured Planococcus sp.
ATTCACGGTTTCTTGGCACCAGTTGTAAATGTGCTGCCAATTGAAGGCGTTAAAAAGCAATTGACGGAGGTTATCGAAAGGAAAGTCCGCTAATGATCAGTAAAGAGCTAAAAAGCTATTTTCCTATATTAAACCAAGAGATCAATGGCAATCCACTTATTTATTTGGACAGTGCTGCAACTTCACAGAAACCTGTGCAAGTAATTGAAGCGTTGGAAAATTACTATAAAATGGACAACTCCAATGTCCATCGCGGCGTCCATACTCTGGGCAATCGCGCAACAGAAAAATATGAAGGCGCCCGCGAAAAAGTGCAGAAATTCATCAATGCTGAATCTACCGAAGAGATCATCTTTCTCCGTGGTACAACAACAGCCATCAATCTTGTAGCACAAAGCTACGGGCGGGCTAATGTGGATGAAGGCGATGAAATTGTCATCACTTACATGGAACACCATTCCAATATCATCCCTTGGCAGCAATTGGCCAAAGAACGTGGAGCAATCCTGAAATATATCGAACTTGAAGAAGACGGCACCATTTCACTTGAACAAGTGCAAGCGGCAATTACCGAACGGACGAAAATCGTTTCAATGGTCTATGTTTCCAATGTCCTGGGAACGATGAATCCTGTGAAGGAAGTTGCGCGCATCGCCCACGACAATGGAGCGGTGATGGTGGTTGACGGTGCACAGGCTGCTCCTCATCTTAAAATTGATGTCCAGCAATTGGACTGCGATTTCTTTGCGTTTTCCGGCCATAAAATGGTTGGACCGACAGGGATCGGTGTATTATATGGAAAGAAAGCTTTATTGAATGAAATGGAGCCGGTTGAATTCGGCGGCGAAATGATTGATTTTGTCGGCCTTTACGATTCAACCTGGAAAGAGCTGCCATGGAAATTTGAAGGCGGTACACCGATAATCGCCGGGGCTGTAGGACTTGGTGCAGCCATCGATTTTCTTAACGAAGTCGGATTGGATGAAATCGAAAAGCACGAACATGACATGGCCGCATATGCCATGGATAAAATGAGCGAAATCGACGGTCTCGAAATATACGGCCCGAAAGATCCAGCTAAGCGCGCGGGCATTGTCACATTCAATTTGAATGATGTCCATCCTCATGATGTGGCAACAGTACTGGACATGAGCGGTATTGCAGTCCGTGCAGGACATCATTGCGCTCAGCCGTTGATGAAATGGCTGGAAGTAACCGCTACGGCCCGTGCAAGCTTCTATCTTTATAATAGCGAGTCGGATGTAGACCGCCTTGTAGAAGGATTACGCTCTGCAAAGGAGTATTTCAACGATGTCTTTTAAAAACTTAGATCAATTGTATCGGTCCGTGATCATGGACCATTATAAAACGCCACGGAACAAAGGCACGATTGAAAATGACAGCATCAACATCGAAATGAACAACCCGACTTGCGGAGATCGTATTCACCTGACTTTGCAGGTTGAAGAAGGCATTGTTAAGGATGCAAAATTTGATGGTGAAGGCTGTTCAATTTCCATGGCTTCTGCTTCGATGATGACGCAGGCTGTCAAAGGGAAAGATGTGGAAACTGCTCTTGGGCTTTCTAAAACTTTTTCGGACATGATGCTCGGTAAAGAGTATGATGAGTCTGAGGATCTGGGTGATATTGAAGCGTTGCAGGGAGTTTCAAAGTTCCCGGCACGCATTAAATGCGCTACACTAGCCTGGAAAGCCATGGAAAAAGGTGTGCACGAGCAAGAAAAATCGTAACACAAGAACGGAGGAACGATTATGGCGAAAAAAATGCCTGAAATCGGTGATTATAAATATGGGTTCCATGACAAGGATGTCTCGATTTTCCGCTCTAAACGCGGGTTGACAGAAGATATTGTCAGAGAAATTTCTAATATCAAGAGCGAACCTGAATGGATGCTTGAATCCCGTCTGAAAGCTCTTAAATTGTTCTACTCAATGCCAATGCCGCAATGGGGCGGAGATTTGGCGCCATTGAACTTTGATGAAATCACGTATTACGTGAAACCGTCAGAGGCGAGCCAAACTTCATGGGACGAAGTGCCGGAAGAAATCAAACGGACGTTTGATAAACTCGGTATTCCTGAAGCTGAACAAAAATACCTTGCAGGTGTTTCTGCGCAGTACGAATCAGAAGTGGTATACCACAACATGAAAGTGGAACTGGAAGACATGGGCATCATCTTTAAAGATACGGATGCTGCACTTCGTGAAAACGAAGATTTGTTCCGTGAATATTTCCAGACAGTCATTCCGGCCGCAGACAATAAGTTCGCTGCTTTGAATACGGCAGTCTGGTCAGGCGGATCGTTTATCTATGTGCCGCCCGGCATTAAAGTCGAAGCGCCGCTGCAAGCCTATTTCCGCATCAATTCGGAAAACATGGGGCAGTTTGAACGCACGCTGATCATTGTGGACGAAGGCGCAAGTGTCCATTATGTTGAAGGCTGTACCGCTCCGGTTTATACGACAAACTCATTGCACTCGGCTGTTGTTGAAATCATTGTTAAAAAAGACGCATATTGCCGTTATACAACAATCCAGAACTGGGCGAATAATGTCTATAACCTGGTTACCAAACGTACTTTCGTGGATGCGAACGGTACGATGGAATGGATTGATGGCAACATCGGATCTAAGTTAACGATGAAATACCCAGCTGTTTACCTTCGCGGTGAAGGCGCTCGCGGTATGACTCTATCGATCGCAATCGCAGGTAAAGGCCAGCATCAGGACGCAGGAGCTAAAATGATCCACTTGGCACCGAATACTTCATCTTCCATCGTTTCGAAATCCATTTCGAAACAGGGCGGTAAAGTATCGTATCGTGGGATTGTCCGCTTCGGCCGTAAAGCTGATGGCGCTCGTTCGAACATTGAATGTGATACGTTGATCATGGATAACTTATCCACGTCTGATACGATTCCGTACAATGAAATTCTGAACGACAATGTATCTTTGGAACACGAAGCGAAAGTTTCGAAAGTATCTGAAGAGCAATTGTTCTACTTGATGAGCCGTGGCGTTTCTGAACAGGAAGCTACTGAAATGATCGTTATGGGCTTTATCGAACCATTCACAAAAGAACTTCCAATGGAATACGCGGTTGAAATGAACCGTTTGATCAAGTTCGAAATGGAAGGTTCAATCGGTTAATAGATTTTTCAACAAATCCCCATTGCTTAATTGCAATGGGGATTTTAACTTGTAGAGAAAGATAAACCGATATTCCGCAAAACAGCTCCGAAGGCATTAACCGACGCCTGCGAGGATAA
>CAZGMW010000261.1:0-3269 GCA_964526895.1 uncultured Planococcus sp.
AGCCTATTATTCCATTACACATAGCGCTTTAAGTTTTCGAAAGCTAGTAAACGGGAATAAATAGATTCGTAAGTTCACGCAAGAAAGGACGGAAAAAAAGATGGATTCCATAAAATACCTTAAACGTTTTGAAGCATTTCCGGCCAAAGAAACTTATCTGCAGGATTTAGCAATGCTTCAATCGCTTCATATGCAACACATCCCTTTCGAGAATCTGGATGTGATCCGCAACGTACCAATCTACCTGAATCTAGAAAGCATCTATGATAAAGTGGTCAATCACCACCGAGGTGGCTATTGTTATGAACTGAATGGATTATTCTGTTGGTTGTTGCAAGAGCTTGGTTTCAAAACCCATCTGATAGCTGCAACTGTCATGAAACCGGACGGCAGTTACGCCAAACCGGACACACATGCTGCCATCATCGTTGAACTCGACACACTTTATTTGGTCGATGCGGGATTTGGCGATTCGACGATCAGCCCTATTCCTTTGGGCGGCGAACGTCATACAGACAATAGCGGGACTTATAGAATCGATGAAATTGATGAAGAAACTTATGAATTGACGCGTGAAAATGACGGAAGTGAAAAGGTGCTTTATCGCTTCACCCTGGAAGAAAAGAAACTTGAAGATTTTCACGAAGGCTGTATCTTCAACCAAGTATCGGAAGATTCGCCGTTTACTCATGATGATGTCGTGACAAAAGCAACACCTGATGGACGCATCACAATTTCAGCCAACACCTTAACGCGTACCATAGATGGCAAGAAAGAAAAGCAGGAATTGACGCCTGCCGAAAAAACAAAGCTGCTCGAAGAAGAATTCGGCATAATTTTGAATACAGAAAAGCCTCTTCAATGATGAAGAGGCTTTTCATGTATACTCTTTTTTCCGATGCTTCCAAATGCAAAACCCGATAGACAGGACTGCCAACATCAATGCGATACCGTAAAATTCAATTTTATAGTTGTTAAAAAGGAGCAGGAAGCTTTCATAATTGCCATTCACATAATCGCCCAAGTACAAAATTGTAAAACACCACGGAAATATACCTATATACGTCAGCGTCAGGTACTGAGCCAATCCAACATTACTGATACCTGCAAGATAGGAAATATAATTCCCTATTCCGAACGGCCGTGATAAGGCAATGCTCCAGATGCCGTAACGATTAAAAAAATCAGCTGCCTTCCTTAAACCTTTGCGAATATTATTCCACAGCAGGTGCTCCATCTTATGGCCGATGAAATAAGGTATCAGGCTGGCTAAGCTATAAACCAAAGCCATTAATGCAGCTACACCGATTCTGCCCTGAAAAGTGAAATCCAACAGCCCGCCATATGCCAAAACTACAATGATTCCAGGAAAAGGAACGGAAGCACCCTCCAAAAAAATGGCAGCAAACAAGCCTGCCTGGCCCAGGTGCTCGAGAAACAGCAATAGGTGATCAAGGATGTATTGGATATTCATATCAATCAACCCCGCTCCAACATAGCTTGGATTGTGTTATATACGCTTTGGGTTCCGTCCAGTTCAAGTGATTTTTTATAAGTCGCGGCAGCTTTTTTGAAATTACGCATTTTCTCTTCATCCTGGATGGTCCGGCAAGTAAAGTCCAGCACGTCTTCGCCGTGTGGTATGACGAAAACAAGGCCCATTTCAGTTAATAATTGCAGGTTAATCTGCTCCTGGCCAGGCAACGCTGAAGGAACGAAAATTGGCAGTTCTTTACAAATTGCTTCAGAAACTGTTACGCCACCAGGTTTGCTGATGATGGCATCCACATCTTCATAAATCCGGTTCATCTGTTCTTTGGAAGAGATGTAAGGATACGGTTCTATGGCATCATCGGATAGACGTTCGAGTTCTTTATATAATTTAATGTTGGCCCCGCACAACACTTTGATCCGGCAATCCATTTCTTTTTGCTTTTTTTTCAGGGTTTCACTGATACTGCCCAGGCCCACACTGCCTCCGGACAGCAAAATTCGAAGCGGTTCACCGGCTTTTTTTACTTGGGAGCCATTTCGTTTCTTAAACTTGGCACTGACAGGGATGCCGGTAATGAAGATCCTGTCGGAATCCACTCCGCGTTTCGCCGACAATTCCTGCTTCACCTGCCCGCTTGGTACAAAATGATAATCAATGTGACTGCAGCCCCAGATATCGTTGACGAAAAAATCCGTATAGATATTGAGTGTTGGCACTTGGCATTCACCTGATTTTTTTAGACGATTGACGAAAAGCGACGGAAATCCGTGTGTACATACGATCAAGTCAGGCTGTTCCCTTTTCAAGACAGTCTTGACCGTTTTCATGAATAATATTTCGTATCCACTGTGCTGCCGATCCCTCTTGCTGCGGTAAGCAAATTGGCGATAAGTCCAAGCGTAGGTTTTCGGATAACTGCGAATCCAATGAAGATAAGTTTTTACAACACTCTTTTCAACTTGTCTATTCCATTCACTTAAAATATCCAATTTTATGCACTCAATTTCTTCTGTTGGAACAAGTAGTGTTTCGCAAATTGCATCCGCAACTTGATGATGCCCTGATGGCATACTGTTCAGTAAAGGGAGAATCAATACTTTTTTCATCGGACTGCCTCCAGCAAGCAAGGCTGCCGAACATAATCCGAACTGATTTCCAGATATTGATAATTTCTCATCTCTCCCCGGTAAATCATTTTCATTCCATCAGAAGCGAAAATATCGCGCGGCGACATAAGTGCACAAGGTTTATCAGCTAGTCGAACATCGCCGGCCGCCAAGGCTTCCGTAACAAATTGCGAACAGAAATAAGCATTTTTGCGATTGAAATTATAATTGATGACAATAGCGAATAAACCGGTGAAATTGTATTTGAATGAATCTTTCTCCCGATCCATTCTTTCTACATATGCCAAGATCTGCGCATAACTCTCATCAGATATTTCCATTTTACATACGGCACATTCAGCACGCTGGAACAGTGGGTCTCGAACATCTTCTTTCACAAATCCTGCTATGAACGCGTTATTCGTTTCTTTTCGGCCAAAACTGTACATTTGGCTTAAATCTTTGGTAAAGGACAGCGATACATGGCTGAAAGGATATCTCGTACAGTTCTTAATCATTTTGGCCAAATTTGTTTTGGTATCGGTGAACACTATATAAATTTCCATCTTTTCATCCCCTTGCATGTAGTCCCTATTTCCGTTGTTTTATCTTAATGAAATTTTAACTGGATTTCTAAATACGTTCATCAGCCGGCAGGCCATTAATAT
>CAZGMW010000262.1:0-3266 GCA_964526895.1 uncultured Planococcus sp.
GCCTATTTGGACGGAGCGGGAGAAACAAGCGATTTGCTGGTCAGTGTAGCCGGCCTGCTCCGCTATAACTTGAAGCGGCTGGATCATACAGTTACCGTCCAGGAAGAGGCTTATGTGCTGAAGCAATACATGGAAATTCAAAAAGCCCGCTTCAGTGACCGCCTGCAATTCCACGTTGAGCTTGATGAATCAGCCATGGTGTATCAAATGCCGAGCCTGACACTCCAGCCACTGATTGAAAACGCCGTGATTCACGGCATCGAACCGAAAGAAGATGGCGGCTGGATTTGGTTCCGGATCCAAGATGTCGAGGGGAATGTGTTCATCGAAATCGAAGATAACGGCAAGGGAATGGACGAAAACACCGTGAGGGAACTGCTGGAAGGCGAAATAACTCCGCAGGAAGGTCATTCGACAGGCATCGGCTTTGCCAATGTCGTCAAGCGGCTGCAATTATTTTACGGCCGTGAAGATGTGGTGGAGATCGAAAGTTCACCGGGGAAAGGGACGAAAATCATCTTGAAATTGCCAAAAGTAATGGAGGTTGAAAATTATGTTTAAACTCCTGCTCGTTGATGATGAACCGATTGAACGTGACGGCATGCAAGCCATTCTTCAGCAAGCGTTTCAGGAAATCGAGATCAAACAGGCGAAAAACGGCAAAATGGCTGTAGAAATTGCAGCACAATGGAAGCCGGACATCATCTTTATGGATATCATGATGCCTGCCATGACCGGTTTGGAGGCAATTGAAGAAATAAGGCGGACCGACATGGAAGTGGAGTTTGTCATGATGACAGCGTTTGACACATTCGATTATGCCCGCAAAGCCATCAAACTTGGCGTAAAAGACTATCTGTTGAAGCCCACCAAGACAAGTGAAATCATAGCAACTGCGGATAAACTGTTTAAACAGCTGGAACAGAAGGTTAAGGAATCGACTGAGCGGGAGCAAGAACAAGACGCGCTTCAAAAAGCTCTGGCAATTGTTGAAACAGATATCGTCACTCAATTATTATTCGATCATGTCCACGAAATGCACATCGATTTGCTCGTCGAAATGCTGGACACCCAGCCGGCAGAAGAGAAATTCGTCATGACCATCCTTATTCCGGAAGGAGCGGAACATATTTACGCTGATATAAAAGAGAAAGTCAGTGAAGGCAATAGCGTCTGGATGGGGGCATGCTATGGCAATCAACTGCCGCTCATTGTCTTCAGAAATCCAGTAAATTCATTTCGGTCGCAGGCAATAACGCTCGCTAAAGAAATCCTGTCGGTAACAGGACGGCAAGATGGTTGGTTTATCGGGGTTGGTACTGTCTGTAAATCGTTGGATGACATAAGGACCTCTTATCAGAAATCGCTTATAGCGATGCTGGATGTAAAAATTCCTTCGCGTTACCGATTTTATTCGGGAGAACTGGAGCCTATTAAAGCGGATGTTCCCGCATTCATTAAACAACAGGAAAAGCGCCTGGCCGATTTTGTAAGATTAGGTGAATGGGAAGCGGTCGAAGCGCTTGTGCTCGATCTTATCAAGCAATTGGAACATACGGGCGAAAAAGTATTGCGAACGCAGCAGCGTTCACTCGAGTTTCTATGGTTAACCACGCGGGTCATGGCAGAAATCGGCATAGAAGTGGAAGCGCCATACTATTCGATTCCGGCAAAAGACCACCGGCATTTGATATCAGAAACGCTGGAGTTGATAGCCGACTTGAAAAGAGTCTACATGAGTCATTACAGCAGGATTGAAGTCGACAAAATCCATCGAATCAAACAATTCATCACAGACCATTCACACGAAGACATCTCACTCGAAGCGCTTGCGCGGAAAGTGGATTTAAGTCCGATTTACATCAGCAAAATGTTCAAAGAAAAACTGGGCATCAACTATATTGATTTTCTGACAGAATGCCGGATTGGAAAAGCGAAGAAACTTTTGGCCGATCCCGAGAAAAGCCTGAAGTCGATAGCTCTTGAAGTTGGCTACCATGAACCCAACTATTTCAGCAAAGTTTTCCGTAAAATGAATGATATATCCCCGACAGAATACCGTCTGACTTTATTGAATGCGGGAAAAGCAGAGGAGATCGGAACATGAAGCCATTGACTCGGATTCTGCTCTTGTTGTTAATCGGAGTTTTGCTCGTTGCCTGCCAGGAAGACACCCAATCTCCTGAAAAAACAATCGTTAAAGATGATGTTGAGCTTGAGGATGATGAACCGCTGAAAATCGGTTTTGCGATGGATACATTAAAAGAGGAACGATGGCTGAAAGACCGCCAGCTATTCCAGGAAGCTATCGAATCACATGGCCTTCAAGTGGAAATTATGGCAGCGAATGGCGACGATGCGCTGCAGATTGCGCAAGCTGAAGAAATGATTCAGCAAGGCATCGACCTGCTCGTCATCGTGCCCCATAATGCGGAAGCGACGGCTGCAATTGTTCATAAAGCGCACGGGGCAGGCATTAAAGTAATTGCCTATGACCGGCTTGTGAAAAATGCAGACATCGATCTATATGTTTCTTTTGACAATGAAAGAGTGGGCGAACTGCAAGCTGAAGAAATGCTGAAGCTTGTTCCAAAGGGCAATTATGTCTACATCGGCGGAGCACCTACAGACAATAACGCCCATTTACTGAAAAAAGGAGTTTTCAACGTACTGCAGCCGGCAAGCTTTCAGTGAACAAGCGGAGAACGAAACTGCGTTAACTGAGTTTACAGAAGCGAATCGCATTTCGGTTTATATTTCCGAAATGACTTTATCTATTTTCAATTCCGAACTAAAAACCTACGAACGGTTTTACAGGGACATCATCCGCCAGTCGAAAGAGCTGGACACGATGGGAATCTTATTATTGTCACTAACCAGTTTGCTGCTCCTGTTATTCACCTATTTGTTTTCGCTCAGTATCACTAAACCCGTCCATCAATTGACGAAAGCGGCGAATGAATTGGCGAAAGGACGCTTTGATCACCCAATTCGAGTGGATTCGAATGATGAAATTTCGTTTTTGGCAAAAACCTTCGACCATATGCGGATTAATATTAATAAGCTTATTCTGGAAATTCAGCAGAAGGCTCAAGTGGAGAGTGAACTGCAGGAAAGTAAATTACTTTTGCAGCAAAGCCAGATGCGTCATTTGCAAAGTCAGATTAATCCACATTTTCTTTTTAATACATTGAACACTCTTTCGAAGAAAGCCTATTTGGACGGAGCGGGAGAAACAAGCGATTTGCTGGTCAGTGTAGCCGGCC
>CAZGMW010000263.1:0-3260 GCA_964526895.1 uncultured Planococcus sp.
TGCCAGCTGCAGAACTCCAAA
This sequence comes from uncultured Planococcus sp., assembly GCA_964526895.1. Classification (GTDB taxonomy): domain Bacteria; phylum Bacillota; class Bacilli; order Bacillales_A; family Planococcaceae; genus Planococcus. The sequence goes on from CAZGMW010000263.1 coordinate 22, forward strand.
GCCAGCTTTCTCCAATCCCAAGAGAAAAATAGCCAGCCAGCCTTCAGGTGCTGCCGCCACTTCAGGTGTAAAGCCGTATTGAGCGATTTCACCGCCGCCAGGCCAGACCAGATTAATGATGATGGCTGAAAATGCGGCCAGCCCGAAACGGACGACGAGCACGACCCACAGCTTGACACCAACCTTCAAAGCCACTCCGGTTTCGATGAACATATTATGGGAAAAGGACAACATAACAGCCAGGATGAATACTTCCTTGACTGTCAACTCGAGCGATAGAATACCAGCAATTCCCGCATACAGATTTAACGCGTTACCCAAAACCAATGGAATCGCAGCATCACCGCTCAATCCGAATATACTCATGAACGGCGCTACCAGATCGACGATAAACGGCAAAACCGGTGTAAATTGAAGTATTGTCACCAGCAATGTTATCGGAAAAATGATTTTCCCCAAAGCCCATGTTGTTTTTAAGCCTGCCAGCAGGCCATTTCTCAAAGTCGACATTCGTTTATCTCTTCTTTCTATTCATCTTTATATCTTGGCGGATTCTTAATTGTCGTTCTGCGATAGATGATCATGACGACACCTATGATGATAGCGATAATCGAAACAAGCTGGGCTGTACGCAAACCTTCGATTCCAAAAACATACAGACTGTCGGTCCGCATGCCTTCTATGAAATAGCGTCCTACAGAATACCATATCATATAGAAGAAAAACATTTCTCCTCGTACAAGATTGACGCGGCGCAACAATAGCAAAATGATAATGCCGGCCAAGCTCCATAGGGATTCATATAAGAAAGTCGGATGGTAATAAGCACCATCTATGTACATATGGTTGATGATCCAATCAGGGAGGAAGAGATTTTCAAGAAATGCCCTTGAAACTTCACCGCCGTGCGCTTCCTGGTTGATAAAATTGCCCCATCGGCCGACTGCCTGGCCAATCAGGATGCTTGGCGCCAGTATATCTGCCACTTTCAAAAATGGCGTATTGCGTTTTTTGGTGAAAATATACCCTACAATGACCGACATGATAAGCGCCCCGTGTATGGCAAGCCCGCCATTCCAGATGGCAAAAATTTCAACTGGATTATCTTGATAACTGTCCCACTCAAATATTACATAATAGATTCTTGCTCCGATAATCGCAAGCGGAACTGCCCAAATCAGCAAATCCGTCAGATACTCTGGATGCATCCCGCGTTTGACCATTTCACGTTGGCCAACTAAAAATGCGATGACGATGCCGGTTGCTATTATTACTCCATACCAATGAACATCGATCGGTCCCAAACTGAAAGCGACCGGATCGATTGACCCTAAAACTGACAACATTTACCGCACCTACCCATTCCTTTAATTTGTATCCATCGAAATAACATCGTCCAAGCGTTTAGAAAATTCTTCAGCGGCATTAACGCCCATCCGTTTCAAACGGTAATTCATCGCAGCAACTTCAATAATGACCGATAAGTTACGGCCAGGACGGACAGGAATTGTTAGCTTCGTCAGATCCGTATCGATAATTCGCATCTTTTCTTCTTCGAGGCCCAGCCGATCATAAGTTTTATCGGCATCCCAAAGTTCCAGGTCAATCACCAATGAAATCCGCTTGAACGTGCGGACAGCACTCGCACCAAACAAAGTCATAATATCGATAATTCCGACACCCCGGATTTCCAGCAGATGCTCAATCAGTTTTGGCGGATGGCCGACAAGCGTGTTCTCGCCTTCCTGATGAATTTCGACACAATCATCTGCGACCAGCCGATGCCCTTTTTTGACCAGCTCCAAAGCCGTTTCACTTTTCCCTACTCCGCTTTTTCCGGTTATCAATACACCTACTCCATAAATATCCACCAGAACACCATGTACTGCTGTGGTTGGTGCCAATTGGCTTTCCAGATAATTTGTCAACAGACTCGAAAAGCGGGTTGTCGACATTTTTGTACTCATAACAGGCACATGCTTTTTGGAAGATGCATCGATCAATTCCTGCGGCACATTTTCATCATGGGACACTATAATAGCAGGTGTATCATCGGTACATAATTTCATCATCCGGTCTTTTCGTTCTGCCTCATCCAACATAGCAAAAAATGATAGCTCCGTTTTCCCGAGCAATTGCACGCGGTTCGCTGGATAATGAGTGAAATATCCCGCCATTTCAAGGCCCGGCCGTGAGATGTCACTTATCGGTATATGGCGTCCAATACCTTCTTCTCCACTGATCAACTTCAGATCGAAGGTATCCATTACTTGCTTTGTTGTTACCTGACCCATCTTTTTCCCTCATTCCTATTCTGTAAAAATCGCGAGATACTGCGGTTCCCTTTTAGTTTAATGCATTAATGATATTATTCTAACATGTACACATCCAAATTAAAGCAAACACACCCCGTTTTCATCTGCTTTTACTAAATTTCAATTTAAATCTGTCAAACTCAAATCAACGGAATATTCAGAAATGCACAAGTCTAATGATGGCTTTACCCAACAAACTGAAAAGAGGGATGAAAATGTATCAGCAAAAAACAAAGGAAACAGATTCAGATGTGATTGAATTCATTGAAAGTGTCGCTAATCCCCAAAAACGGAAAGATGCTTATCGCTTGCTTGAAGTGTTCGAAGAAACTTCCGGGTATGAAGCAAAAATGTGGGGATCCAGCATTATCGGTTTCGGTTCCTACCATTATATCTATGCCACTGGGCATGAAGGAGATGCTCCTCTAGTGGGGTTTTCTCCCCGTAAAGCAAAAATCAGCCTGTATTTTGCTACAGGAGATCAGGAACGGCAGGAATTGTTAAGCGACTTCGGCAAACACACGTCCGGAAAGGCTTGTATTTACATCAATAAAGTCGATGATATCGATGTAGAAGTGTTGAAAAAGCTTATCACCCGCTCCATCCATTTCCTGCAGGAACTCTATCCGGCAAAATGAAGATCCAGACAAATAATTGATTTGCTGTTCATTTTCTTTTTTGGCTATTCTTACAACAGGTCTATTCTCTCGTGGCATTGAATGGTATAATTTTACACATAGAATTATTCATTTAAGCTTTTAAATGGATTTACTGGGAGGAAATTAAATGGATTTAAATCCTTTTTTATCAATTTGGACACAGCCAAAAGAGACTGTCCGGCAACAGATTCATCAAAACAAACTTAGCTTTTCCGTACTTATGGTCAGTATAGCAGGAATTGGCGGAATATTGACTGGTCTTCAA
>CAZGMW010000264.1:0-3218 GCA_964526895.1 uncultured Planococcus sp.
ATCGGGAAGGGCTTCTAGTAGGCTCCGGCTGCGACAAAGGCGAAGTGTTTGAAGCGGTTATGCAGAAATCGATGGAGGAAGTGGAACGTACAGCACAGTTTTATGATTATCTGGAAGTCCATCCAAAAGACGTTTATGCCCCGCTCATTGAGCGTGAGATGATCCGTGATGAATGGAACCTGGAAGATATTATCCGGAAATTGGTGAAAGTCAGCAAAAAGCTAGAGATTCCATTGGTTGCTACAGGAAACGTGCATTACCTGGATGAAAATGATGCCATCTACCGACAAGTGCTGATCGGATCTCAGGGAGGAGCCAATCCGCTGAACCGAACCAAGCTGCCGAAGGTGCATTTCCGCACCACCAATGAAATGCTTGACGCATTCGATTTTTTGGGCGAAGAAACCGCCAAGCAGATTGTAGTGGAAAATTCCAATAGGATCGCGGACATGATCGAAACAGTCAAACCGATAAAAGATGATCTTTATACCCCTAAAATCGAAGGCGCTGACGAGGAAGTAAGGGAATTAAGTTATAACATGGCTCGAAGTATATACGGGGAACAGCTTCCTGAAATTGTGGAAGCCCGTATAGAGAAAGAATTGAAATCGATTATCGGCCATGGTTTTGCGGTTATTTATCTGATTTCACATAAACTTGTTAAAAAGTCTCTGGACGATGGCTATCTGGTCGGCTCCCGCGGATCAGTAGGATCTTCTCTTGTCGCCACTTTGACAGAGATTACAGAAGTAAACCCATTGCCGCCACATTATATTTGTTCACAATGCCAAAAATCGGAGTTTTTCGATGACGGTTCTGTCGGTTCCGGCTTTGATCTCGAAGACAAAGAGTGTCCGGATTGTGCCATCCCTTATACAAAAGAGGGACAGGATATCCCTTTTGAAACTTTCCTGGGATTCAAAGGCGATAAAGTACCCGATATTGATTTGAACTTCAGTGGCGAGTATCAGGCAAAAGCACACAATTACACAAAAGAACTTTTTGGAGAAGATAATGTATTCCGTGCGGGAACAATTGGGACCGTTGCTGAGAAAACAGCTTATGGCTATGTCAGAGGATATGCCAACGACCGGGAAATGACGATTCGCGGAGCGGAAATCGATCGCCTCGTCCAAGGCTGTACAGGTGTAAAACGAAGCACCGGGCAGCATCCAGGCGGTATTATCGTAGTGCCTGATTATATGGATATTTATGATTTCTCTCCAATCCAGTTTCCTGCAGATGCGCAGGATTCAGAATGGAAAACGACGCATTTCGACTTCCATTCGATTCACGATAATCTACTGAAATTGGATATTCTTGGACACGATGATCCAACGGTTATCCGCATGCTGCAGGATTTATCCGGCATCGATCCGAAAACAATTCCGACGGATGATCCTGAAGTGATGAAAATTTTCTCTGGAACTGAGTCTCTTGGTGTTACAGAAGAGCAGATCGGCTGTAAAACGGCGACCTACGGAATACCGGAATTCGGTACACGTTTCGTTCGACAAATGCTTGAAGAAACAAAACCGACGACATTTTCGGAACTTGTACAGATTTCCGGTCTGTCTCACGGGACGGACGTCTGGCTAAGCAATGCACAGGAATTGATCAAAAACGGTACTTGCCAGCTGTCGGATGTTATCGGCTGCCGGGATGATATTATGGTCTATCTGATCTATCAAGGTCTCGAATCATCGATGGCCTTTAAAATAATGGAAGCAGTCCGTAAAGGTAAAGGACTGACACCGGAGTTTGAAGCGGCGATGAAAGAAGAAGGTGTGCCGAACTGGTATATCGAATCCTGCAAAAAGATCAAATACATGTTCCCTAAAGCCCACGCTGCCGCTTACGTTTTAATGGCAGTCAGAATCGCTTATTTCAAAGTACATTTTCCGATTCTTTATTACGCGGCATACTTCACAGTCCGCGCTGAGGATTTTGACGTGAATGCAATGGCCAAAGGACCGAATGCAATCCGAGCAGTTATTTCAGACATCAATGCAAAAGGATTGGAAGCTTCAACGAAAGAAAAGAACTTGCTGACTGTCATGGAATTATCTCTTGAAATGACTGAGCGTGGCTATTCTTTCCAAAAAGTCGATCTGTATAAATCAGAAGCCGATGAATTCATCATCGACGGCAAGACATTGATTCCGCCATTCAATGCAATCCCTGGACTTGGAACCAATGCTGCCAAATCGATTGTTGCGGCACGTCAGCAAGGCACATTCCTGTCGAAAGAGGATTTGCAGCAGCGTGGACGTGTTTCGAAAACAATCATCGAATATATGGATGATCATGGCTGCCTTGAAGGAATGCCTGAAGCAAACCAGTTGTCGCTATTCTAGTCAGTTGCACTGCCCCGGCAATCATGGTATTATTGTAGTAACATTTACTGATAGCTCTGTCGCAGAAGAGTGGGTTCTCCCGCTCTTTTCTGTTTGTAAAGACGTAAAATGAAACTTTGATTAGCGGGAGGCATGTATGAGCAAAATTACAGAACAAATTGAAAAAATTGCACAGCCCATCACGGATGAGCTGAATCTTGAGCTGGTAGATATTGAATTTGTAAAAGAAGGGCGCAGTTGGTTTTTACGTGTATACGTAGATAATCCGGAGGCGCCGATCGATATCGAACAATGTGCGTTGGTCAGCGAACGCTTGAGTGAGATACTGGATGAACTTGATCCCATTGAACAGAATTATTTCCTTGAAGTATCTTCACCGGGAGCAGAGCGCCCATTGAAAAAAGAAAAAGATTTTGAAAATGCTATCAGTAAATTCATTTATATCAAAACTTATGAACCGATATTGGATGCCAAAGAATTTGAAGGTAATTTGCTATCGTATGATGAGGAAGAAGTGCAGATTGAAGTAAAAATCAAAACCCGCAGAAAAACAATCGTGATTCCGAGGCAGAAAATTGCTGTAATCCGTCTTGCAATTGATTTTTCAGCAAAACCTGATCGATGAACCTAGGAGTGAATAAAAATGAGCAGTGAGTTATTAAATGCTTTAGAGGCATTGGAGAAACAAAAAGGAATTTCACGCGATGTCCTGATTGAAGCTATTGAAGCGGCTTTAGTGACTGCGTACAAACGAAATTTCAATCAGGCGCAAAATGTCCGTGTGGATTTGAATCTTGACACAGGGACTATGCTTGTTTATTCAAGGAAAGATGTCGTTGAAGAAGTGGAAGACGACCGCCT
>CAZGMW010000265.1:0-3214 GCA_964526895.1 uncultured Planococcus sp.
TGCAAAGACCAACCCAAGTTTCATCGTCAGAAATAATGCTTTTTTATGATAAATATGATTCGATCCATGCACAAGGCGCAGCGCAGCAATCGATGCCAGGACAAATGCACTGGTCATGAAAGCCGTCGACATGACATGCGCCACTTTTGTCGGTACAGCCGGACTGAACATCGCAAGCAACGGGCTGATATTTACCAGCTCCCCGTTCACTATATCAAAGCCTTGAGGCGCATTCATGAAGGCATTGACGATTGTAATGAAGACTGAAGAAGCGGCTGCTCCCAATGCAACTGGGATCAACAGCAAGAAATGCTTGCGCTGATCTTCGAAACGATCCCATGTATATAAATAGATTCCAAGAAAAATAGCTTCAAAGAAAAACGCGAAAACTTCCATAAACAATGGCAATGCGATTACATTCCCTGCCAACTGCATAAAATCAGGCCATAGCAACGACAATTGAAGTCCGATGGCTGTCCCCGTCACTACACCGACCGCTACTGTTATGACAAATCCTCTGGCCCATCTGCGGGCAAGCAGGATATAATGGTCATCTTTCTTTTTGATCCCGACCCACTGCGCAATCATGATCATCAGCGGCACTCCGACTCCGATCGTTGCGTATAGAATATGAAATGAAAGAGTCATCAATGTCAGGATCCGGCTTAAAAACGCTGTATCTTCAAATCCCATTTCCTTATCCCTCCTAAGGAATATACTTCTCCGTAAGTTCTACATTTATTGTACCCTAAGCAGGTGTCCTGAATCCTCTGAGAGAGATTTAAAACTACCATGTTTCTCTTAAACTTTGAATAAGCTGTGACAGAAGATAATAAAATCACTTGATATTTTTTAGAATTTTTAGTATTCTATTAGGAACATAAAAAAAGGGTGATTCATATGGAAACAAGCAGAAAAGTATTTGCCTACATCACAAGAGGCCCTGAAGAGAATCGGGAATTATTGGTTTTCGAGTATAAGGGAGAACCGGAAGCCGGGGTTCAAGTGCCTGGCGGTTCCATCGCTGAAGGAGAAATGCTCATCGACGCACTTTACCGGGAAGTCCAGGAAGAAACCGGACTGCCGCGCGATGTTTTGGATTTTGCGGGAAAAATCCACAAGTACAATTATTATCCTGAGCACCGAGACAAAGTATATGAGCGCAATATGTTCCACTTTGAATATACCGGCGAACAGGTAGACGGGTGGGAACATACCATTAAGAGCGATGGCCGCGATAATGGGCTGACACTGCTGTTCCGCTGGGAACCAGTGGACGAGTTGCCGAAACTTGCTATGGAGCAGGATACAGCGATTGAACTTTTGTAAAAACAGAGAAGAAGCCTTGCAGTCCGCTGACTGCAAGGCTTCTTTTATTTAATGTCTTTTTCATTCAGTGACTGAATTGGCACCAGCACTTCAATATGCTTTTCCAGGTTTTGGAATACCGCTGGAAGTACGCCCCCAAACTCCCCGTCAAGGTTCAGCATGACACGCTCTTCAGATGACACTGAAATTCTGCTGGCTTTCGCATAGATGACGTGAGGATTTGACAAATGCTCCCCGCGAAGAGCCAGTGAAGCCAACCGAATAAATTCCGCCATGTTCACTTCTTTTAAAATCAGCAATGTGAACTTTCCATCATTGATGCTAGCATCAGGCGCAAGTTTTTCGAAGCCGCCGACCGAATTAGTCAAACCGATCAGAAACATCATTGCTTTATCATCAAAAACTTCACCGTCGTACTCGATCCGGACATTTGACGAACGGATGGATGGCAGCATTTCAATGCCTTTCAAATAATAAGCCATCTGTCCAAGAACTGTTTTCAATTTGCTCGGCACTTCGTAGGTCAGCTCCGTCATTCTCCCGCCGCCTGCGATGTTGATGAAATAGCGGTCGTTCATCATTCCTACATCCACTGGAACCGAATCCCCTTGAATAATGATATCGACAGCCTTGTTAATGTCACGGGGAATATGTACGGCACGGGCGAAGTCATTTGTCGTCCCCATCGGTATTAATCCGATTTTCGGCCGTTCTTCAAATGTTGAAACGCCGGATACAACTTCATTCAATGTGCCGTCCCCGCCGACAGCAACAATCAGATCAAACTTTCTTTCGACAGCTGTAATCGCAGCAGCTGTCGCATCACCCTCACAAGTGGTGGCATGGCAGGATGTTTCATACCCTGCGATTTCCATTATTTCCAGCACTTCCGGCAAATGCTTACGGAACAATTCCCTGCCGGACGTCGGATTATAAATAATACGTGCTCGTTTCATAAGATTTCAGCCTTTCTAAACTTACTCTGGAAAATAAGACAATAAAAGCAGAAAAAAGTTCCTTTTATTCCAATTTTTCTCTTTAAGCCAGTGATTTGGTCAAAACTGTTTTCAATTCCTGATAGACGCTGTCCCAAAACTCGCTTCTGTATACAAAGCCGTCCGTTATTTCGCCAATCACCGTCTTAAAATGCAGATCGTATTGTGGATCTTCTTTTTCAGGCAACTTCGCTTTCAAACCGTCCACAAATTCCTGAACCTGCTCGGATCTCGGACCCCAGTCACCTAGCACTTCTCCATCTTCAGACAAAATGATGTATTTCGGAATAGAACGTCCGCCATTCGTCAAATACTTGTCCATCAACTCCAGATTTTCATCTCGGTAGACACAACGGACTTCAACGTCACCTGCATCCGCAATTTTACGCAGTATGGCGTTGTTCATCATAGCATCACCGCACCAGTCTTCTGTTATGACCAAGATGTGAGGATTTTTCTCTTTTAAAAGAGTGGTAAATTCTTTGTCTTCCGGCATTGTAAATTTCTCATAAACAGAATAGGATTTTTCCTGATTCGATTCCATTTGAGACATATAATTTTCAAGCGTAATCGCGTTTTCGTAATACTTCTGTTCGAACGTCATAGTATCACATCTCCTTTAAATCCAGTTTACTTGTCTTTTTCAAAACCATCAAATTATAACATCAGAAAAGCGGAAGCGCCCGTTCAGCTCCGAAAGACATAAGACGGATCAGCGGCGCGGCGTACTTTGCCGCAAAGCTGAGCTGGCTTATGATCCGAGGAGTTGGGCGCTGGAGTCTGGACAACAGAAAAGCGGAAGCGCCCGTTTAGCTCTGAAAGGCATAAGACGGTTCAGCGGAGCGGCGTACTTTGCCGCAGAGCTGAGCTGGCTTATGATCCGAGGAGTT
>CAZGMW010000266.1:0-3211 GCA_964526895.1 uncultured Planococcus sp.
ACTTCGCTCGAAACAAAGTTGGAAAGCCAACTCTGTTTCTAATCCCCCGGGAGTCTTCGCTGTTTTTCTCCATATCTGGGTGTAACTCTTAAGATGAAGAAGCGGAAGGTGGCGAAGAGCAAAGATCTGCTCCTGCATCGCTACGCTAGCTTCGTCGCAAACGATTCACGCAAGCGCAAATCGCTTCCAGCGGGAATAACATGTGGTGAAGGGCCCGCAGGAGCGAAGCGACGAGGAGACTGAGGCCTTGCCCGCGGAAAGCGTCCGCCTAGAGCGATTTCATCTGGCTATGACATCAATTTTAAAGATTAGGGATAAAATAAAAATAGCCTCCATCCCTTGCGTAAACGCAAGGGACGAAGGCTATTGATTCGCGGTACCACCCTAATTACACGGAAATATTCTTCCGTGTCTCTCATTGGCGCCTTAACGCGGCTTTACGGCAGGAATTAGCTGCACTCAGGAGTAGCTTTCTAAAATATCATCGCGAAGACCCTTTCAGCCTGGGGATCTATTTCTGGACGCTTGTTATTTTATACTTTCTCCATCAACGTTTTTAATATTCTATAGCTTGAATTATAGAAAAGTTATTTGGTCCTGTCAACAGCGGTCATCAAGACTCGATAAAATCACGCGGCGTAACGCCTTTCATCCCGATCAGCGGGTGAATGGCGTGCACATTGTCATTTGTCAGGGAAGCTGGTCCGCTCGCTTCTGCGGCCACTGGCTCTTCGGCAGGTTTTGGTTGTTCAGCCTTTTTCGAAGACGAATCTGAATTAGAAGGAACGTCTTTCTGCTGGCCAGACTCACTTTGGGTTTTATTACCGTCTGTTTCAGGGTCTGACAGCGACAGGCGGTCTTTTAATGTGGTCATGCGCTTCGTATCATCCGTTCGTTCAACGCCGTAGCGGAATACGCCAGGATCGCCACAAAGAATCAGAAAATCCTTGCTGCGGGTGATTCCGGTGTACAACAGATTGCGGCGCAGCATTTTCATATAGCCGCGGACAACCGGCATGATGACAGTCGGAAATTCAGAGCCCTGAGATTTATGGATTGAACAGCAATAAGCCAAAGTCAGCTGATTCAGATCGCTGCGCTGATACGTCACTTCGATGCCGTCGAACGACACGACCAGAACGTCCTGTTTCTCGACCGTTTCACTCGCTTTCATGATCGCCACCACTTCGCCCATGTCACCGTTGAAGACGTTGCTCTCCGGCTGGTTGACAAGCTGCAGCACTTTATCCTTAACGCGGTAGGTGATGTCCCCGAAGACAAGTTCCTTCCGTTTGCCGTCCGTATTGGGATTGACCATTTGCTGGATCATTTTGTTCAATGCATCTATCCCTGCAGGTCCTTTGTACATCGGGGCAAGGACCTGAATGTCTTTGATGTGATGCCCTTTTGCCAGCGCACTTTTGACCACCTTCTCGACTACTTCGGGTATTTGTTCCGCTCCAGCTTTAATGAATGAACGGTCAGCCGTTTTTGCAGTGATGTCCGCCGGCAGCTGTCCGTTTTTCATTTGATGTGCCAGTTCTATGATGGATGAACCAGAAGACTGACGGTAAATATGCGTCAGCTCAACTGTCGGAATACGTTTCGAGTCTAGAAGATCACGCAGCACCTGACCGGGTCCGACCGGCGGCAGCTGATCCTGGTCGCCGACGAAAATAATCTGCGCGTCATCCGGCACGGCCTTCAGTAATTGATGCGCAAGCCACGTATCAACCATCGACATCTCATCGATGATGATCAATTTTCCTTCGATTTCTTTTTCAGTTTCTTCTTCTTTTTCCTGTCCGTTAAAGCCAAGCAAACGGTGAATTGTCATTGCCGGAAGCTCGGTAGATTCACTCAACCGTTTTGCTGCCCGGCCAGTTGGCGCCGCAAGAATAATCGGAAAAGGTTCTTTTTTCTTGGCATAATCTTTCGGATCCAACGATAAACCGTGAAGTTCCGCGTAAACTTCCACGAGCCCGCGCACTACTGTCGTCTTCCCGGTTCCAGGACCGCCTGTCAAAATCATGACCGATGAATTAAGGCTTGATTCGATAGCCTGAACTTGCGTTTCCGCGTAATTGACGCCAAGACGCTCTTCCGCTTCACCGAGCGCTTTACGCACTTCAGACGACGGAAAGCCGTCGCGGTTTTCCTGTGAGCCGAGTAAGGTTTCCAATTTCGTCGCAATGCCCACTTCCGAATAATAAAGCGATGGCAAATAAAGGCGCGTTTCTTCCCCTGCGACTTTGCTTTCTTCATTTAACTCGATGGCCGCTTGAGAAATGGCTTCGATCGATATTTCTTCCTGCTGGCGTGCTTCAAGCATTTCTTTAACCTGCGGTATGAGGGTTTTGGCATCGATATAGACATGCCCTTCAGACAGGGATGCCTGATTCAGGAGATGCAGAATCGACGCTTTGATGCGGTCCGGATGGCTGCCGGTCAAACCCAGCTTCGAGCCAAGTTCGTCCGCACGCTGAAAACCGATTCCTTCAATTTCTTCGATAAGCCGGAAAGGATTTTTCGTCAGAATGTCTATCGTTTCTTCCCGGTAAGCCTGGAAAATGCGCATACCTACCTGCGGACCGAAGCCCCAGTCATTCAATTGGATCATGACCCGTTCCAGCCCCAGGTTCATCTGCAGCGTCGAGCGAATGGTGTCTTTTTTCTCATCGGACAAACGCGGAACAACATCGAGTGCTTCCGGGTCTTCCAGAATCTTCTTGATCGCATCCTTGCCTAATTTTTTGACGATCGTTTCCGCTGTCTTCCGTCCTATGCCATTGAACATATCACTCGATAGGTAATGGATGATCCCCTGCTCCGTCTCTGGCACTTCTTTAGTAAATGTTTCCACCTGGAATTGGATGCCGTAACGAGGATGGTTTTTCACCGCGCCAGTAAATCGGTATTCTTCTTCCATGGAAAGTTCGGGAAAATAACCTGACACGATGATTTCTTTTTCTTCATAAGAGGTGTTGGTCTGATGGATTTTCACTTTTGCGATGGTGAAAAGATTTTGGGGGTTATGAAAAATTGAAACGACCGGCCGACCAAGCACAAATTGCGTTTCTTCCTGAAATAAATCAATTTGTCCTGTCATGCCGATCGTTCCCCTTTCCACTATATAAAATGAACTAATAATTCAATGTAATCGATATTCCGCAAAACAGCTTCGCTTTCCTGGGGGCTCGCGCTGAGCTAA
>CAZGMW010000267.1:0-3196 GCA_964526895.1 uncultured Planococcus sp.
AATGTTGTTTCTCGTCGCTGCTGTATTAGTGATTTCGAGTATAGGACCAATCTCCGCTTCAGCTGATACCATCTTTAAGGATATAGGTGCTGAAGATGTCGAGATTGATTATCTTTACAATAAAGGTCTTATCCATGGAATTTCCAAATACGAATTCGGACCCAGCCATCTGGTAACACGCGAACAAGCTGCTACTATGATCGGCCGTGCAATCGGATTAAATGGAACAAAGAGAACCACCAAATTCTCCGACGTGAATCCAACCAGCTATGGCTCAGGATATATTCAGTCAGCTGTTGAAAAAGGATTTCTCGCAGGTTACCCTGACGGAAGCTTCAAACCTTCGCAAATTATGACACGTGGTGAAATGGCTCGAGTACTCAGCCGCGCATTCGCCTTAACACGCACGAGTTCAGTATTCTATTCGGATGTGGCAGTCGATAATGCCAGCAGCAGCCTTTACACGGCAGTGAACAAAATTACGACAGCCGGCATTTCAACTGGAATAGGCGGCGGAAAATACGCGCCATCACAACAACTGACAAGAGAAGAATTTGCCATCTTCCTGGCACGTTCCCTGGACCCTCAATTCAAAGTGACTTTCCAAAATGCAACAATTGGTAAATTGTATTCTACAACAGATAATTTAAATGCACGTACAGGCCCTTCAACCGGCTATAATATCATTGGCAAAATCCAAACAGGCGATGAAGTTCAAGTATATGGCTATAACGGCAACTGGGCTTACGGAAAATCCGGATCTGTGACTGGCTACTTCAGCCTTAGCTATTTGAGTAAAGAAGTTGCTGCACCTTCTAGAGTGATGGTGATTGATGCCGGACACGGCGGAAATGACCCTGGTGCAGTAGCAAACGGATTACGTGAAAAAGACGTCAACCTTGATGTTTCACTCCGTGTTGAAAGAATGTTGAAAGCAAAAGGCATTACAGTATTGATGACCCGCAGAACGGATGTATTCTACACATTGGATTACCGCGCGGCTTACGGCATCAAAAACGGCGCTGATGCTTTTGTCAGCATCCACGCCAATGCTTATGTACCGTCAGCAGTCGGCTCTGAAACGTTCTACTCCGCTTCCGTTGCGAATGACAGCAAGCAACTTGCTACATTCATCCAAAACCGTTTATACAAAGCAATGGACCATATGAACAGAGGCGTGAAGGAAGCTGACTACCGCGTTCTGGATGCCAACCCGCTTCCAGCCGCTCTTGTGGAACTTGGATTCCTGACAAACTCTGAAGATGCCGCTAAACTGGCTACTTCCACTTACAGAGAACGTTCGGCTTCAGCCATTGCTGAAGGCATCGAAGATTATTACGACTGGAAAGAACAATAAGATAATAAAGTTTTTCATGAAAAAAACGGACTTTTACAGTCTGTTTTTTTTATGAATATTATATCCTTGAACGCACCGAAGAATCTAGGAGGGAATCCATTGAAAAAAGCGGCGATTTCATTTGCCTTATTGGTATTGCTTACTTGCACCACTGTCACTCCGAACTTTGCAGCAGCTTCCGAAAATGATCTTGAAAAAGTGATCATTTCGTTTGAAGGTGCCATAGACTATAACTCCCTTGAAGAAATTGGCGCACAAATACATAGCGAACTGGATTCCATTTCTTCTGTCATTGCCTCAATTCCGGCCACTACCGTCATGAAGGCGGATTCAGACATTTCCATTAAATCATTGCCGGAAGAACACACGTTTAAAGCTGCTGTCCAGCAACCGTCTTGGGGTTATCACCACATACAAGCTCCGACCGCTTTACAGCTTGGTTATACAGGTAAAGGAGTTAAAATTGCTGTCCTCGATTCAGGCATCAATTCAAGCCATCCGGATTTGAAAGTCGCTGGTGGCGTATCCATGATTCCCGACTCACCTGCATTCACTGACGGCGCTGGGCACGGCACCCATGTAGCGGGAGTCATCGCAGCTTTGAACAACTCAGTCGGGGTTGTCGGAGCAGCCCCTGATGCCGAAATCTATTCCGTAAAAGTGCTGACCAGCAGTGGCGGCGGCTCTTTGGAAGCGATATTGAATGGCATCCAATGGGCGATCGACCAGCAAATGGACATCATCAATCTAAGTTTGGCAAGCAAAAACCATTCTCCTGAATTGCAGGCCATACTGAACAAGGCAAACGAGCTGGGCATTATCGTCGTCGCAGCTGCCGGAAATATTGAGTCGATCGACTTTGATGGAAACTATATACAAGGACCATCAGATGTCCTGTTTCCCGCCCGCTACCCTTCTGTCATCGCAGTTGGTTCCACCGATACTGAAAATAAGCTGTCGAGTTTTTCGTACAAAGGTCCTTCAGTGGAACTGTCTGCTCCCGGCGAAGGCATTTACAGTACGTTCTCGAATATCTCAACAGCAACTCATGCTGATTATAAATACAGCCAGGGCACTTCTGTTTCAACGCCTTTTGTAGCGGGTGTATTCGCGCAATACAAAGAAGCTTATCCGCATTTGTCGAACGTCCAATTGCGTGAAACCGTCAAACGGGCAGTCATCGACCTTGGCGTGAAAGGAAAAGATACTTCCTTCGGTCACGGACTGGTCCAATCCCTGCAATCGGAAGCTGCCCTATTCCCCGATTTGCGGACGAATTCCTGGTATACCGCATCTATTCAAACGATTTTTGATCAAGGCATCGTTGCAGGATTTCTGGACGGCACCTATCGTCCAAACGCCACACTTACCCGCGCAGAAGCAATTGTCATGATCGGCCGCACACTCGGATTGCAAAAAGATGCAAGCAATCATTATTTTTCGGACGTCAAAACGACTTCCTACGCAGCCGGTTATATCAACAAAGCCTTTGAACTCGGTTATATCAGCGGTATGCCAGACGGCAGCTTCAATCCTGAAGCCCCGATTAAAAGAGGCGACATGGCAGTCATCATCAAAAAGGCATTCGCATTATCGTCTTCCGGCGGCAGCTCTTTTACTGATGTCCCCACTACCAAATACTATGCTGACGCTGTCCAAGCAGCCTACGAAAATGGCATTGTCCAAGGCTATAAAGCCGACGGCCTGTTCCATCCAGACGCTTTGATCACCCGTGCAGAAAATGCAGTCATTTTAAGCAACTCATTGAAGCTGCAGTAAAAAAGGTGCCAAAAAAGGTGACAGTCACCCACACAATTCTGAGGTAAAAAAAGGGTGACT